>DVGY01000166.1 GCA_018712465.1 Candidatus Egerieicola pullicola
TGGCTGAACTGGTCTTCCTTGGCTTCGTGCTTGCGCTTATCTACCAGTTCTTTGGCCAGCCGTTCGTTTTCTACAGCGTTAAATTCGTCGCCTGCCTGAGGCACTTCACCCAAGCCGGTCACTTCCACCGGTACGCAGGGACCGGCAGACTGCACTTCTACACCCTTATCGTTGACCATAGCCCGGACACGTCCCACGGAAGTACCGGCAATGATCACATCGCCGTGCTTCAGGGTTCCGTTTTGCACCAGCAAGGTAGCAATGGGGCCGCGGCCTTTATCCAACCGAGATTCGATGACAGTGCCTTTGGCCAAACGGTTGGGGTTGGCTTTCAGCTCCAGCACGTCGGCGGTGAGGAGCACCATTTCCAACAGTTCGTCGATGCCTTCTCCGGTCTTAGCGGAAACAGGGACGCAAACCACGTCGCCGCCCCATTCTTCCGGCACCAATTCGTATTCGGTGAGCTGTTCCTTCACCCGCTCCACATTGGCGCCCTCTTTGTCGATCTTGTTGATGGCAACAATGATGCTGACGCCGGCTGCCTTAGCATGGTTGATGGATTCTACGGTCTGAGGCATAATGCCGTCATCCGCCGCCACCACCAGAATTGCAATATCGGTGACCAGAGCGCCACGGCTGCGCATGGCGGTAAAGGCTTCGTGACCGGGGGTGTCCAGGAAGGTGATGTTTCGGCCATTTTCCAGCGTCACCTGATAAGCGCCGATGTGCTGAGTAATACCGCCTGCTTCGGTGGAGGTGACATCGCTGTGGCGGATCTTATCTAGAATAGAGGTCTTGCCGTGGTCGACGTGGCCCATTACCACCACAATGGGGCAGCGGGGCTGGAGATCTTCGGCCTTATCCTCTTCTTCGGTGAACAACCGCTCTTCGATGGTGACAATGACTTCCTTTTCCACCTTGGCGCCCAGTTCTTCTGCTACCAGGCTGGCGGTGTCGAAGTCGATGGTTTCATTCTGGCTGGCCATGACGCCCAGCATCATCAGCTTTTTAATGACTTCCGTCACGTTGACCTTCAAACGGCTGGCCAATTCGCTGACCACGATTTCGTCGGGGATCAGCACCTTCAGCTGCTGCTTTCTAGCCCGTTCCAGTTCCAAGCGCTGAAGTTTTTGAGCTTCGGTTTCCCGCTTGTTGGAGTATTTTGCCTTTTGCCGTTGGGCGTTTTTATTGGCAAACTTCTGCTTACGGGTGGCGTTGGCATACTGCTTGGTGGAGTTGGAAGGAGCAATTCGGTCATACTTTTCGTTGTACTTATCCAGGTTGATCTCCATCTTAGAGGTGTCTACGTGGCGCATCTGCTGTTCGAAGTTTTTGCTGTCCCCCATATTAGTGTTGAAGTTCTGCGCCGGTGCTTCCTTCTTGGGTTTTTGCTTGGCAGCAGGCTTATTGTTCTTAGGCTGGGGCGCTTCGGTGCGCTTTTTCACCGACTCAAACCGGGATGCATCAAATTTTGCCTTCGGCTCCTGTTTTTCTTTTCCGGTGGTTACCGGTTTTTCCGGCTGCTTTTTGACAGCAGGCTTTTGCGCCGGTTTTTCCTCTTTCTTTTTCCCGGAAGCAGATTGAGAACCACTCTGCTTTTCCGGAGCCTTTTCTTTTTTCTCGCCAACCGGTTTTTTCTTAGCCGGAGCGGGAGCTTTCTCCTGCTTAGGTTGGGGCGGCTTGCTGGTCGCAGTGAAGTAATCGTTGATGTTCTGAAGCTGGTTCTTCTGAGTGTAATACTCAAAGACGTAATTCAGTTCATCTTCACTGAGCACCGAAACACTTTTGCGGGGTTCGCCCGTGTACTTACTCAGCAGTTCAATAACCTCTTTATTGGGTTTATTTAAGTCTTTGGCAACTTCGCCTAATTTGTATTTAATATTCAAATAGTATCCCTCCGATTCGTTTCATCGACAGACTCCAACAGTTCCGAGAGCTTTTTGGCAAAGGCGGCGTCGGTCACCGCCAAGATCCCGCTGCGCTTCCCCACTAAAAACCAGATTTCATCCATCTGCAAAGGAAGCAATGCGGTGGGGCATCCATCCTGCTGACAGATCCGCAGCATGGAATCCTTGCTTTTGGAGGATAGGTCCTTGGCCAACAGCACCAATTTGGCCTGCCCATGCTCCAGGGTGCTTTTTACCGGGTCAAATCCCAGCTTCAAAGCGCCGATACGTTTGCAAAAGGTCAGGGTGTCAATCAACTTTGGATTCATAGCCGCCAATCTCCTGCTCTAATTTCTCGTAAATCTCCGGATCGATGCGGGTGGAAAGTCCCCGTTCCAACCCTCGATTTTTTTTGGCCTTTTTCAGGCATTCCGGGTTTGGACAGAGATACGCCCCCCGCCCCGGTTTTTTCCCGGTGGCGTCCAGCGAAATTTCTCCTTCTTTATTGAGCACCACGCGGATCAATTCCCGTTTTGGCTTTTGTTCCCCGCAGCCGGTGCATTTGCGCATGGGTACTTTTTTGGTCTGCATGGTTCATCCTTCCTTTCGGGATCAGGCCTGTTCCGGATTGGATTCTACTGCGTCTTCCGCTTCTTCTGCAGGAGCTTGAGCCTGCTCTTCTTCCGGCTCCTCATCTCCCAGATCAATCACCAACCGGTTGGCGTACTGTTCATCGTCGCTTCCGGAAGACTGCAGCAAACTGCTCTGGGGTTTAATATCAATGCTGTAGCCAGTAAGGCGAGCTGCCAGCTTTGCGTTTTGACCCTTATTGCCGATGGCCAAGCTCAACTGGTTATCCGGTACAATCACCCGGCAGGTGCGTTCTTCCGGATCCAGAATCTGAACGCTGAGGACGGTGGCAGGGCTGAGTGCGGACGCAATGAACTTTTCCGGATCGTCGCTGTACAACACGATGTCGATCTTTTCGTTGTTCAATTCCTTTACTACGCTGGCAACCCGGGTGCCCTTGGGGCCGATACAGGCGCCCCGAGGATCGATGTTCTCATCCCGGCTCCAAACAGCGATCTTGGTGCGGTTGCCCGGCTCCCGGGAGATGGCTTTGATCTCTACTTCCCCATTGTAGATTTCCGGGACTTCCTTTTCAAACAGCCGCTTCACCATTTCCCGGCTGACTCGGCTGATTTTGATGACAGTGCGGCCGGTTTCCTTATCCACCACCCGTTCGCTGACATACACCTTGATGTGATCCCCTTCAGACAGCTTTTCGCCGGGAATCTGTTCGTTCTTAAAGAGAACGAATTCATTTTTGTCAATCTCCACGGTAACATTTCCGGTTCGAGATTCGATCTTCTGCACCACACCGGAGACCACTTCCCCAGCGTTGGCGCGGATATGATTGTTCACCGACTCCGCAATGGCCTGATGGATCAGGTTCTTGCCTGCCTGAGCAGCAATGCGGCCGATCTTCTTGGTGTCTAACCGGGTTTCCAGCCGGGAACCGATCTTCATCCGCTTATTCTTTGCTAGAGCATCCTCCAAGGAAATTTGAATATTGGGATCTTCTACTTCTTCCACCACATCTTTGAAGGTGCTGACGGTAAACCGGCGGTTTTCCACATCCAGATCCACCAAAACATGATCGTCATCTACATTGTAGTTCTTTTTAATGGAAACTGCAATGGCATTGATGAGGCCGTCCCGCAAATCGGAAATGGAAATGCCTCTTTCCTGCTCCAACAAGTGCAGGGCATCAAAAATATTCATATTGTTACTATTATTCATTTTGCGAATCATCCTTTCCCTCACGCCGTTCTGGCGATTACAACTTAAAACTCCAAATCGTCATGGCGCTTGACCCAGGCACAGTCCTTCACCGGAAGAGAAAACTGTTCCTGATCCTGCTTCAAAGTCATGACACCGTCCTGATAATCTTCAAGCAACGCCACCAGTTGGCGCTGGCCGTTTCTGGGTTGGTAGAGCTTTACCTCCACCTCCATACCGATGGTTGCGGTAAAGTGTTCCGGGCGGCGCAGGGGACGCATCAATCCGGGAGAAGAAACTTCCAAATAGTAGCTCTGGGGAATAAAGTCCTCTTCATCCAACAGCGGATCCAGCCTGCGGCTGAGCGCTTCACACTGGTCGAAGGAAACCCCTTCTCCTTCCTTGGAATCAATGATGATCCGCAAGAACCAGTCGGCTCCTTCTTTTTCAAAGCGGACATCCCACAAAATCAGACCCAGTTCATCGGCAATGGGTTGAGCCAGAGACCGGGTGTGCTGAACGGTTTGGGATTTATTGTTTTCTTTTCCCATAAAACGCTCCTTTCCCTCTGCGGCAGCGGTGACGCAACCGCTTACATAAATGGGAAGGCTGGGTTTGTCAACCCAGCCCTCAGTAAAACCTTATTGAAGCATTTTGATTATAGCACCAAGTCTTGTTCCTGTCAAGACCTGGAAAGAAAAAACTATTTACTCCTGGTGATTTTTCCGCAGCACGTAGTGCATCAGCTTCCCGGTAGCGGTGTGAGGCAGTTCAGTAACAATGTTATACTGCCGGGGCCGTTTATAGGGAGAAAGCATGGGGTGATTGGCGCAGTATTCCTTCAGCTCCGCTCCGGTCAGCTCCACGCCTTCTTCCGGAATCACATAGGCGGCCACGATCTGGCCTCGGGTGCGGTCGGGAATACCGATGACGGCACTTTCTCGTACTTTGGGGTGCTCGTTGAGGATGGCTTCGATTTGAGTGGGGTAAATATTTTCTCCGGCAGAAACGATCATATCGTCCTTCCGGCCTACCACCGTTACAAATTCGTGCTCATCCCAAACGCCCAAATCACCGGTGTACATATAGCCTTTGTAGAACCGCTTTTCGGTCATTTCCGGGTTGTTGAAGTAGCAGTAAGCACTCTTGGCAGGAGACTTGATAATAATTTCTCCTACTTCCTGTCCGTCCTTGGCGACGGTATCTTCCGGTTCGGAATGACCGTTTTCACAGACCTTGACCAGCCGCACTTCATCGTCGGTGCAGGACTGGCCGGCGCTGCCGCTCATTTCAGGCAGATCATAGGGCCGCAAAAAGGTGTTCCAGAAACTTTCTGTGGTGCCGTAACCGTTGAAAATATTGGGAGTCAGCAGCTTGAGGTATTTTTCGCAGGCGGCCTTTTCAAAGGGAGCGCCCATGGTCACAATTCCCTTCAAACCGCTGAGATCCACCGGAGTGCTCTCCTGAGCCCGGGCCAGCATTTCGATGATGGCCGGCACACCGATGAGAAAGGTAATGCCATATTCCTTGACATAGTTCAAACACCGGCGAGGATTGAAATCCCGGAGGATCACCACCTGGCCCCCCGCGTAGAAGGTGGGGCAAGGACCGCCGGAGTGGATGCCGCCCCGATGGAACCAAGGGGTCATGTTCATGGTGCAATCCTGCGCATTTAAGGGGAAATGCATCATGACGTCATGGGCAGAAAGGACCTCGTTGATGTTGTTAATGGGCACGCCTTTGGGTCGGTTGGTGGTACCGGAAGTGTAAAGTCGGGTAGTTTCGTCGTAGATGTGGGGATGGAAGTCAATGGGGGGATTTTCCACACTCTGTCCGTCTACGTAATCCCGATAGGTAATTTCACCTTGATCGGCTGTCGCTTTATTTTCCAAATCCACTACCACAACCCGATCCGGAGTATAGCTGGACATTTTCAAAGCATCCTGCGCTACCTTGCGGAACTCTGCATCGTAGACAAATACTTTGGGTTTGCTGTCCTCCAGCATCAAAGCGATTTCTCCAGGAGCTTGGCGATAATTCACCGGGCAGTTGATCGCGCCGATTTTATGTGCGCCCAAATAGCAGAATACAAACTCCGCAGAGTTCAGCAGCATATACATGACCACATCATTTTTTCCCACCCCATCTGCTTTCATGGCATGGGCCAAACGGTTGCAGTCTTCATTGAGCTGGGTGTAGTTCCATTTCCGGCCGGTCAAAGGACATACCATGGCAGGTTTGTTGCCGTTTTTGGAAACATTACGCAGAAAACCATTCAAATAGGTAAATTCATGTTCAAACGTATCCCGAAACATGGTTACATCGTAGGTATATTCCATGAAAGATCCTCACTTTCCAATATCCAGCCGTATTTCTCAGCCAGTTTTCCCCAAAACAGGGGATTTCATTCATTTCTTGCATTGCCTTATGCTGTAATCAAATTATACGGAAGTTTGAAAAATCTGTCAACTCACCCCACAATGCAATCTTTTTGTAAAATTCTGCCGTTGATGTCATTTCCGCATAAGTCCATCCAGAAAAAAGATAAAAGCCGTACCAACTGGCACGGCAGGAAAACTTATCTTGCTTCGTAAGCACTGACAATGATACTGGAATTCTGTCCACCAAAGCCCAATGAGTTAGACATAGCGTAACGTACCTCAGCTTTTCTGGCCTGGTTTGGCACATAATCCAAATCGCAAGCGGGATCCGGTGTTACATAATTGATGGTGGGAGGAAGGATACCTTCCCGGATAGCCTGGATGCAGGCAATGACCTCCGTAATGCCGCCGGCTCCCATCAAGTGGCCGGTGGCGCTCTTGGTGGCACTTACCGGAGGTGCTGTTTCAATACCACCAAACACGGCTTTAATGGCGGTGGTTTCCGCCTGATCCCCTAACGGTGTAGAGGTGCCGTGGGCATTGATATAGTCGATGTCTGAAGGGGTCAGACCGGCGCGCTGCAATGCCAGCTGCATGCACCGGGCAGCGCCTGCACCGTCTGGCATCGGGCTGACGACATGGTAGCCGTCGCTGGTGTTGGCATAGCCAGGAACACGAGCAAAAATTTCTGCATCCCGGGACAGAGCATATTCTTCCCGTTCCAACAGAATGGCTCCGCCCCCTTCTCCGATGACGAAGCCATCCCGATCTGCATCAAAAGGACGGCAGGCGGTGGCGGGATCGTCGTTGCGGCGGGACAGTGCCTTGGACTGAGCCAAGCTGGACACCACTACCGGAGTGAGAATGGATTCCCCTCCCATCACCAGCACTGCATCTGCCTCTCCGCTGCCCAACAGCATGGCGGCCAACATCATGGCGTCGCCCCCGGAAGAGCAGGCGGTGTTGACGGTAAAGCTGGGACCGTGGATGCCATATTCAATGGCGACTTGGGCTGCAGCAATGTTTCCAATGACCATGGGAACAAACCGGGGTCCAATTTTTTTAGCCGCGCCGGTGGAATAGGAATGCTGCGTATTGGCAACGCAGCTGACACCGTCCATAGCGGTTCCCATTACAATACCGATGCGGTCCGAATTTTGAGCAATGTTTAGTTTGCTTTGGGCCAATGCTTGTTTGGCGGCAATGATGGCAAACTGCATAAACCGGTCGGTGGCCTTTACCAATGTCTTGGGCAGGTAATCCAGCGGGTCAAAATTTTTAACTTCCGCTGCAATCTGCACCGGAAGACCGGAAGGATCAAATACGCGAATCCGGTCTACCCCAGATACGCCTTTGATCAAATTATTCCAATAAGACTCGACTCCAATCCCGATCGGTGTGACAGCACCCATACCGGTAATTACTAAATGATTTTGATTCATGATACACCCCGTCTGTTTCGTGGTTCTTTCTCGAAACTATTATACTGCATGGTAAAGGAAGTGTCAATGAAAAGTGAAAAAACTTTCCCAAAAAATCCATGGATATGCCGGTAGATACCGTAAAATTTGTCAAAATTTCAAAAAACTCGATTGGGAATATCCACAAAAATTCTTGTTATTCTTTGAAATTTTTGGTATACTGGATAAAGGAATATCTATCTAGAAAGTGAGGTCATACCATGAAGCTGCGATTTTTAGGGGCAGACCGGGAAGTCACCGGGAGCTGTCATTGCCTGGAAGCATGCGGCAAGCGTATTTTAATCGACTGCGGCCTGCAACAAGGCCAGGACGAAAAAGACAACAACCGCCTGCCCATCTCCCCCGACCAAGTAGACTTAGTTTTAATCACCCATGCACACATCGACCACTCCGGACGGCTTCCTTTATTGGTAAAGGAAGGGTACCATAAACAGATTGTTGCCACCAGCAAAACCTGTCAGCTTCTGGGAATCATGCTTCGAGACAGCGCTCACATCCAACAAGCGGAAGCACAGTGGCGTCAACGCAAGGGCAAACGTGCCGGACGGGATGTGGCCCCTCCCCTGTACACCATGGAAGACGCCGAGGCTGCTATTGCTCTGCTCAGCCCGGTGGAATACCATCAAACGATTCCCCTGTTTGAAGGAATTACCGCCCGATTTGTAGATGCCGGACATTTGTTAGGCAGCGCCAGCATTGAACTGACTATCACCGAAGGAGACACCACTCAGGTCATCGTCTTTTCCGGAGACATTGGCAACCTGGATCAGCCCATTATTCGGGATCCGGAATATTTGACCAAAGCAGACTATGTGGTGATGGAATCCACCTACGGCGACCGCAACCACGATGTGGTGGAACCTTTAAAACCTCAACTGGCCCGCATTATTGATACCACTCTGGCCCGGGGCGGCAATGTAATCATTCCTTCCTTTGCCGTAGGACGCACTCAGGAACTGCTCTACTTTATCCGTGAAATCAAGGAACAGTACCTGACACCCAGAGCAGGCAACTTTGATGTTTATGTGGATAGTCCCTTGGCGGCAGCAGCCACCAGCATTTACGACGGAGACCTCACCGGCTATGCCGACGAAGACACTTTGGAGGTATTAAAAGCAGGATTCCGGCCCCTTTATTTCCCCGGGCTGCACATCTGCCAAAGCGCAGAAGAATCCATGGCGTTAAACGCTGATTCCAAGCCAAAAGTTATTATCTCATCCAGCGGCATGTGTGAAGCAGGCCGGATCCGTCACCATCTAAAACACAATCTTTGGCGGGGTGAATGCTCGGTGGTGTTTGTAGGCTACCAAGCCGCCGGTACTCTGGGACGCATCATTCTGGAAGGAGCCAAAGAGGTCAAGCTGTTTGGCGAGCCTATCTCAGTGAAGGCTCAAATCCACAATTTGGTGGGAATGAGCGGACACGCCGATCACGCCGGGTTGCTCAAATGGATTCATTCTTTCCAAGATAGTATGCCTCGTCGGGTGTTTGTAGTCCATGGCGAAAACGAAACCTGCCAAACTTTCCAGCATTATCTGCAATCGGAAGGTTTTCCGGCGATCGCCCCCTACTTCCAGTCCAGCTATGACTTATTGGAAAACACCTGCCTGGAGCCCGGTGTTCCGCCGGAAAAGATGTCCTCTGGGCAAGCTCGAATCAAGGGAACCCCTGCCTATCAAGAGTTGGTACTTACCGCTCAAAACCTTACCAAATTTGTGGAAAGTTGTCAAGGACGCCCCAACAAAACCCTCGCCAAAATTTCCGCTCAGATCAAACAGCTTATGGAAGATTGGAAATAATAGAGAGAACCGCCTGTGGGATATTTCTCCTACAGGCGGCATTCTTTTTGTTTTAAATTCTGCGTGTTTATGCAGCGGAAACCGTTTCTTCAGAGGACGCAGCTTCAGAGGTTTCTACCTGATCCTGATACAAATAAGCGGTAACATTCCCTTCCCTATCAATGGAAAGGTATTCACTGTCAAACAGCATAAGATCAGTGACTTCCATGGTGCTGCCATCCTCGAAGGTCAACCGCAAGGCAAAGGGCTGGTCCTGATATTCTTCCAGTTTGTCAAAGCGGATCCAATTGCCAGACAGCCAGGTTCCTTCTTCTAAGGTGATGGCGGTGTATTCCTCTTGCTCCATGGTGCGGTACTCCAAACCGGTAACGGTGCTTCCGGTATTATTTTGCAGCTGCACCATTCCTTCTACCGGCTGCGGCAGTTCCACCGTTTCTGGTGCAGATTGCTGAGAACAACCGCAAAGCAGGGCCAGCATTCCGCAGACGAATAGGCAAAGCAGCACAATGCCAAGATTCTTTTTGGTATCCCTCATCCGAACAACTCCTCGATCAGCTCCATAGCATGATCCACATCAAATTCTCCGGGGGAGGTAGCAAACAGTCCCGGGGCAGCAAACCGTTGGCGCAGGGCCTGTTTTTCTTCGTCATCCAAATGGATGTCCAACTTG
>DVGY01000167.1 GCA_018712465.1 Candidatus Egerieicola pullicola
CCATGGCGGCGTCTTCCCCCGCTTCCCCGGCCAGCCGGGCCACGGTGAGGATGGTGCCTTCGGTGGGGTTCATCACCGCCTTATAGGCTCCTTCCACCCCCAGCTTTAAGGCGTAGGCCACGTCGGAGCCATTGGCTTCTTCCCTGCCCTTCAGTCCCTTGGAAAATCCCCGGAACAGCAGGGAGAGGATGACGCCGGAATTTCCTCTGGCGCCTCGCAGCAACGCCGTGGCAAAGGCCTTGGCCACTTCCCCCACCGGGGCCGTGTCCTCCAACGCCTCCACCGCTTTTTTGCCGCCCTGCATGGTCATGGACATATTGGTGCCGGTGTCGCCGTCGGGCACCGGGAAGACGTTGAGCTCATCCACCTTGGATTTTTCGTTGATGATATGGTTGGCGGCGCTAACCACCGCCTGAGCAAACAAACTGCCGCTGATATTCATGCGCGATGTTCCTTTCCTGCTCCTTGACTGCTTTACTGTTTCAGGCCGTCCACATAGACATTGACCCGCAGCACCCGAATGCCGGTGGTATCCTCTACGGTATAGGTAACTTTATTGATAATGCTTTTTACAATGGCGGAAATGTTGGTGCCGTACAGCACAATGATGTGCAGATCAATCAGCAGCCCGTCATCCTTGCTGCGCACCCGAATGCCGCGATCCAGCGCATCGGTTTTGCTGTGGTACAGTTTTGCCAGCGGGCCTTTTTGGGTTGGAGTCACTGCCATGCCTGCCACGCCGAAGCAGGAAACCACTGCCCGTCCCACCAGATCTACCAAATAACTGTGGGAAACCCGAATGGTGCCCAGATGATTTTCTAATGTGACCAAAATGATCGCCTCCCTGGACTTGATACTTGCTACAAGTATACACGTTTTTAACAAAAAACGCAAGTATTCCCTGGGATTTCCTCCTTCTTTTTCAGATGCCGCGCATATTTTTCCCCTTGGGAGCGATACTAATTCCGGCAATGGGGAAAAAGCCCTTTTTGATGGAACAAACCGCTGCGTTTGCTTTTTCCCCATGGCACAGAAGCCGCCCGTTTTCTTGGGGCGGCTCTCATTTTGGTTGGAACAGGAACATCAAAAACCCGTCAGCTGCTTCTTCTCTGCTTGAGCTGAAGCCGCAGCTTGTCGGCGATCAAGGCAATGAATTCACTGTTGGTGGGCTTGCCTTTGCTGCCCTGAATGGTATAGCCGAAAAATTCGTTGAGGGTGTCCACATCCCCCCGGGAAAAGGCCACTTCAATGGCATGGCGGATGGCCCGTTCCACCCGCTGGGTGGTGGTGCCGAACTTTTCCGCAATGGTGGGGTACAGCATTTTGGTCACATAGTTGATCATGTCGCTGTCCTGGATGGTCAAAAGGATGGCCTCCCGTACATAGGCGTACCCCTTGATGTGGGCGGGCACCCCCATTTTGTGAATGATGTCGGTGACCATCACCTCCAGATCCCCCTGAGTGGCGTCCATCCCCACCGTCCGGTAGCTGCCCAGGTGCCGGGAGAGATTGACCACCCGGTCCTTCAAATATTCCAGATCAAAGGGCCGCAGCAAATACCCCGCCGCACCGTGGCTCATGATCTCCTTTTCCACATGGCTGTTGTCGTAGGCGCTGGTGACCAAAAAGGCCGGCGCCGGGGTCAGGGTTTTGGCAAAGGACAAAATGCCGATGGCGTCGATATGAGGCATATAACACTCCATCACCACAATATCCGGCCGGTACTGCAAAATCCCCTGATACACCTCCATGCCGTCTTTTGGCACTGTTTTTACTTCCAAATCCTCTTTTTGCAGCATTTCCTTGCAGATCAATCCGTAATTTAAGGTGTCGTCTCCGATCAAAACCTTCGCCAGTTGTTTCATCTCAGAACCTCTTTCCTTCCGTGCCTTCCCTTGCTGCCGGTTTCCGACAGGGGGAAGAAGTATCTCATCTGGTTTCGTTTCCTAATATTACCATATTTTTCCAGTTAGTTCAAGGGGAAAATTCCGGTTTGGGGAAAAATTCGGCGGGGCGTACCGGCGGGGGATGGAATTTGAAACAGTCTGCCGGAACAAGCCGTCGAAGAAGGGAAAGAAAGGGAAAAGCCCGTTGAATTTTGCACCGGACCCGGTTTTAGACATTTGCTTCCCCTAGAACAGCGTGCTATACTAAACCAAAAGAAGGAGGTCCTCCTATGAAGCAGATTGCAATTATTGACAACGATATGGCCATTGGGAATATGTTGGAAGAGGTGCTGACCCAGGAAGGTTACGGGGTGCTGCGAGCCTATTCCGGCACCGAAGCGCTGTATCTGTTGGAGCAGAACCAGCCGGATCTGGTGCTGTTGGACCTGATGCTGCCGGGACTGTCCGGGGAAGAAGTGCTGCCCAAAATCCAGGGGATCCCGGTGATTGTCCTTAGCGCCAAAGGACAGGTGCAGGACAAAGTAGATTTGCTGCTGAAGGGGGCGGCGGACTATCTCACCAAACCCTTTGACGTCCGGGAACTGCTGGCCCGGATCACGGTGCAGCTGCGCCGGCCCAATGCCGCCGGAGAGGCTTTGGTGTGGGGGGACCTGTCCCTTCATCCGGACACCCACCAGGTGACCATCCGGGGGCAGGAAGTCCATCTCACCAAAACGGAGTACGGCATTCTGCGAATCCTGTTAGAACACCCCAAACAGGTGGTGACCAAATCGGTGCTGCTGGACCGAATCAGCCGGGAAACCCCGGACTGTGTGGAAAGCTCCCTGAAGGTCCACGTCAGCAACCTGCGCAAAAAGCTGCGGCAGGCGGGGGGCCGGGAGTACATCGAAACGGTTTGGGGTATTGGGTTTACTCTCTCCCAGGAATCTTAACCAAATCTTAACCTTTTTCTTTACCAGAACTTATCCTTTGGCTGTTATGCTGAAGGCAGAAATCCAAAGGAGGTAAGAACCATGGAAGATTGTTTGAAGGTACAGGGCTTGACCAAGCAGTACCGCAAATGCCGGGCCTTGGATCACCTGTCCCTGCACATTCCCCAAGGCGCTATCTACGGCCTGGTGGGGAAAAACGGTTCCGGAAAAACCACCTTGATCCGCCTGATCTGCGGCTTGCAGCAACCCACCGCCGGAGAGTATTCCCTTTACGGGGTCAGCTGCAAGGACCCCGCCATTGCCAAATGCCGCAGGCGGATGGGGGCGGTAGTGGAAACCCCTTCCATCTACCGCAATATGACCGCCCGGGAAAATCTGGAACAGCAATACCGGATCCTGGGCATTCCCACCAATCAAGGCATAGACGAACTGCTGAAGCTGGTGGGACTGGCAGACACCGGCAAGAAAAAAGCCAGCCATTTTTCTTTGGGGATGCGCCAGCGGCTGGGCATCGCCATTGCCCTAGCCGGCGATCCGGACTTTCTGGTGCTGGACGAACCGGCCAACGGCCTGGACCCCCAAGGCATCATTGAGATCCGGGAGCTGATTTTAAACCTCAACCGCCGCAGGCAGGTTACCGTGCTGATTTCCAGCCACATTTTGGACGAACTTTCCCGGCTGGCCACCCACTTCGGTTTTTTGGACCAGGGGCATCTGTTAAAAGAAATCAGCGCCAGGGAGCTGGAAGCCGCCTGTCAAAAATCCATTCGAATCCAGGTGTCCGACCTGCGGACCTTGGTGCTCACTGCCCACCGCATGGGGCTGGACTGCCAGGCGCTGGACGAAACCACCGCCCAGATTTCCGCTGAGGTGAACATCACCCAGCTAGTCCAGGCTTTGGCCAAGGAGGGGTGTCAGGTGCTCCGTCTCACCAACCAGGAAGAAAGTTTGGAAAGCTACTACATGAATCTGGTGGGAGGGGACGCAGAATGAGCAACCTGCTGAGCGCCTACTTCTCCCGGCTGTGGAGGGAAAAAATCTTTTGGATCGCCCTGGCTTTTATGGGAGGCTGTGGAATTTTTTTCACCGTCATTCAGCACATTACGCAGCAGCCCTACCGGGATCCTGCTTATCCCATTACACCAGAGGAGTTTTGTTTTAATTTTCACCAACTCATCGGGGTGGTCAGCGCTATCGTCTGCTGTTTGTTTTTGGGCCGGGAATTTCAGGACGGAGTCCTGCGGAACAAACTGATTGCCGGATACCCGCGATGGAAGATATACCTTTCCGGTTTTTTGGCCAATGCCGCCGCTTCGGTACTGCTGGCCTTGGGATACTCCCTTACCGCCTGCCTTTGCGGGATGCCGGTATTTGGAGGATTTGTGATAAGTCCAGGTGAAATGCTGCTGCTGATTCTATCCTGCGTGCTGTATGTGACGGTCTATGCGTCTTTGTTTACCATGATCCAGATGCTCACCGGCAGTCAGGTGGTCTCCTTGGTGCTTTGCATTGTGCTGACGCTGGGGCTTTATGTATCCAGCGAAGTGATTTTCAACCTCTTTTATGAACCGGTGGCGTGGGACGGCATAAGTAACCCAAACTATCCCGGCGACACCGTGCTGGGATATCTGGAAATGCTGTATCAGTTTCTCCCCACCGGACAGGGAGTTCTCTTAACCCGTTACACCCAGCCGTCCTATGTCCCCATAGAAAACGTCTCCTACGGCCTGCTTCCCTGCTATTCCGCCGTCCTGATTGCCCTCACTACCGGAGCGGGACTGTGGGGCTTTTCCAAAAAACAGCTCCATTAAAAGGAGGATACTCGATGACTAAAATATTGTCTGCCTACCTTTCCCGGCTGTGGAAAGACAAATTTTTCTGGCTGGCTATGCTATTTATGGCTGGATTTGGTGTCTTTCTCACCCTGAATCAGTACAACAACCAACAGCTTTTGCAGCAGCGGGGCCTGGTGGAAACCACCGACTTGGCTTTGGAGCAGTACTGCTTTTTCTTTCAATGGGTGATCGGCGGTGTAGCGGCTTTGGTATCCAGCCTGTTTTTGGGCCTGGAATACCAGGACGGAACTTTGCGCAACAAGCTCATTGCCGGGCATTCCCGCACCTCTGTCTACCTGGCAGGACTGATAATCAACCTGGTTTCCGCTTTGGCGCTGTGCTTTTGTTACAGCTTTTTTTCCTGCGTCATCGGCGTTCCCTTGATGGGAGGATTTCAAGCGGAAACAGGAACGCTGCTCTTGCTGCTGGCGGGCAACTTATTGGCGGTAGCGGCATACTGTTCCCTCTTTACTCTGATTGAAATGCTTACGTTCAGCCGCACCGGCGCCATTGTCCTCACCATGCTGGTATTTTTTGGAATGCTGGTGTTGAGCACCTTTTTGGCAGGCCAGCTGATGAAACCGGAATATATCAGCATCGCTTCGGGGGTGGATGAAAGCGGGAACCTGATCTTTTCTCAGGACCTGCCAAACCCCAGCTACCTAGAAGGCCCACTGCGGACGGTGTTCCAAACCATCGTCAACCTTCTCCCCACCGGCCAGGCCTTTTCGCTGGCAGGGGGCGGAGATGAATCCCTGCCGCTGCTTCCCCTCTATTCTTTGGGGCTTATCGCCCTTACCACCGGACTGGGGATCTGGGGATTTCGGAAAAAAGACATCATCTAAAAGCCAACTGCCCAGGGAGAGACCCTCTCTGGGCTTCGGCGCGGGAAAGGAAGAATGTTATGCTGTATCTTGGATTGGCGTGCTTATTGCTGGCAGGCATGACGGCGTTTCTGCTGGGAAAGCTGATGCTGCTTTATCGGGGGCTGAAAGCGCTTCAGGACGGGGTAGAACTCTGCCTTTCCCAAGACACCAACACCCTGCTGCGGGTTCCCAGCCGGGATAAGCGCCTTTGCCGGTTTGCCAACGCCCTCAACCAGCAGCTGACCCAGCTTCGCCGGCAGCGGCAGCGGTATCAGCAGGGGGACGTGGAGTTAAAGGAAGCGGTGACCAACCTTTCCCATGATCTGCGCACCCCCCTCACCGCCATCTTCGGCTATCTGGAGCTGCTCCGGCGGCAGCATTTGGCTCCTCCCTCCTCCCAGTACCTGGAGCAGATCGAAAACCGGTGCCAGGCCATGAAACAGTTGTTGGAAGAATTGTTCCGGTACTCGGTGATTCTTTCCGGACAGCAGCAGCCCCAACGCAAGCCGGTTTCCCTCAACGGGATGCTGGAGGAAAGCCTGGCCGCCTACTACGCCGCCTTCACCAGCCGGGGCATTGCCCCCACCGTCTCCCTGCCTTCCACGCCGGTGCAGACCTTGGGAGATCCCAAATGGCTGGCCCGGATCTTCAACAACATCCTCAGCAACATTCTGAAATACAGCGACGGCAATTTTCAGGTGACCCTCACCTCTGCCGGAACCATTACCTTTTCCAACCCCGCTTCCCGGCTCAGCGCCGTGGAGGTGCAGCGGCTGTTTGACCGGTTTTTCACGGTGGAAACCGGCCGCACCTCCACCGGACTGGGGCTATCCATTGCCAAAGTGCTGACCCAGCGGATGGGCGGAAACATCTCGGCGGACTACCGGGAAGGCTGGCTTTCCATCCAACTGCAATTTCCGCCGGCCCCATAAAAACTGCCGTCCCGGGACCATTCCGAGACGGCAATTTGTTACGAGGCAGCTTCCTCCACCTGTTCCAGCTGCTCCACCATGGTCTCCGCAAAAATACCGTACCCCATGGTGGGGTCATTGACAAATACGTGGGTCACCGCGCCCACTAATTTCCCGTTTTGCAGAATGGGAGTGCCGCTCATTCCCTGGACAATTCCCCCTGTTTTGTCCAGCAAATCCGGATCGGTGACCTGAATCACCAGGTTTTTGGTGTCATCCTCCCCTGTCATGGAGACCGAGCAGATTTCAATGTCGTATTCCCGGGGTTCCCCGTCGGTAAGGGCGCAGAGAACGGTGGCTGGACCGGCTTCCACTTCCTGCTTATACCCCAGCTCCACCGGTTCCATGCCATCCAAATCCAAACCGGTCAAGGTGCCGTACACCCCGGTTTGATTGTTCAGCAGAATATTGCCCAAGGGAATGTTGGATGCAAACACGCCGTCCAGTTCCCCCGGTTCCCCGGCGGTGCCTTTGGTGATGGAATGAATGGTCACCGGACAGACCTCCCCCGATTCCACCGGCAGGATGGTTCCGGTATCCGGATCGGTGATAGGGTGGCCCAGACCGGCAAAGGTTTCGGTGTCGGCATTGATGAAGGTGACGGTGCCGATGCCGGCGGCGCTGTCCCGAATCCACAACCCGGATTTATAGGTGCCGTCGGTGGAGGAAAGTACCGGAGTCAAGGTGACGGTATGTTCTCCGTCCTCCCGCTGAAGGGTCAATTCCATGGGTTCCCCGCCGCTTTCCCGGATGAGATAGGAAATTTCTTCGTTGCGGGTAACCTCTTTTTGATTCACCTTGCAGATAATGTCCCCTTCCTGAATATCACAGCCCTGGTAAGGCTCCTTGGTTCCCTGGGCGGTGACCACCGGGCTGAATCCCACTACCACAGCCCCTTGGGAAAACATCTTCACCCCAAAGGCTTCCCCGGAGGGAATCACCGTCAAATCCTGGCACTCCTGCACCGCTACCGTTTTAATGGGCATAATGCCGAACAGACTCAGCGTCTGGTTCTGGGGATGGGTGGAGGACATAACCGCTTGCTGGTCGGAAACGTTCTCCACTGCCACCACCGCCCGCTGGGTCAGCACCAGGTCTTCCCCTTGGGATACATAATACTGATTGGGCAAACTGATTCCATACCAAAGGTTCAATCCCCAGAGAATCACCGCCAACACCAGTGTCCCGGCGGCTCCACGGCGTATCCATTGATACATAGCGCTTCTCCCCTCTTGTCATTTTTTTGCGGATCTGAAGTTTAGTCTTTGCAAGAAGGTGAAAATCATACCGGGTTTGCATTTTTTGTATGTTGTAAATAAAATTATAACATTTAATCAAGGTGAGAGCAGATTTTTTGACACCCTAAATTTTCTGCTCTCAGGTTGTATTTTACCCCTGGCATCCGTTATAATAGAGATAACGGCACAGGCTCTCGCTAAAAACAAAAAAGCTCCTTTTTCCTCAGAGAAAAAGCTTTCCTCTTTGACTGCGCCGTGAGAGGATATTTTCAGCGAAACGTTTTTAGTACTCACCTCAAAAGCAGTGGTTTTGGCGTCATCGGCTGTACGTGAAAACCGCTGCTTTCCCTATA
>DVGY01000168.1 GCA_018712465.1 Candidatus Egerieicola pullicola
TTGCGCTTTACCATGGCGCCGAACACTTCGATCTGCTTGGCTTCAAATTCCGGCTTTAAGGTCATATAGGGATCTTCCCAGTTGCCCAGCACTCCCAGACGCTTGAACTGATCTTCCATCTTGCCGATGAAGGAGAGAGCAAATTCCTTGCAGAGTTTGCGCAGCTCCACCGGAGTGATGGACAGGGGATCTACCCCATCCTTTTTCAGCGCTTTCAGCTCGATAGGCAGGCCGTGAGTGTCCCAGCCCGGGACATAGGGGGCCTGATAACCGCTCATGTTTTTGTACTTCAAGATAATGTCCTTGAGCACCTTATTCATTGCGGTGCCCATGTGGACGTTGCCGTTGGCGTACGGCGGGCCGTCATGGAGGACAAACATGGGTTTGCCCTGATTGTGTTCCATGATTTTGTGGTACAGTTTTTCTTCTTCCCACTCTTTGATGAACTGCGGCTCCCGCTTAGGCAGATTTCCCCGCATGGGAAAATCTGTCTGCGGAAGGTTGATGGTCTCATTGTAATCCTGTGCCATGGACTGCTTTTCTCCCCTATCCGTTTGATGACTTATTTCAATGGCAACCTGTGTCCAGCCTTAGGCTTTGGGCAGATTGCTGCCAAATTGCAGGTTGTCAAATTTGCGTTTTTTAAAGGTATCTCCAGTTTCAAATTCCTGGGTACCTTCGGTGGAAACAGCGGCCGGTTCCGGTGCAGGTTCCGGCTGTACTGCCTGTGCAACCGGCTCCGGCTGCACTTCCGGCTGAACGGGCTGAGGGGCCGGCTCTTCCTTCACAGGAGCGGCCTGTTCTTCTGCCGGAAGCTTATCCAGCAGTTCAATATGGGCCCGGTACAGCTCGATGATCTGGGCTTTAAAGCTGCCCACTTCCTTTTTCATCCGAGCCAAGCGGCTTTCTTCCTTTTCAATGTCATAGCGGTTTTGCCGGATGATGTCCGCCACCTTCCGGTCCGCTTCCGCAACCCGGCGGTCCGTTTCTTCCTTGACCCGGGTGCGCAAATCATTGGCGTAGGTTTCCGCTTCGTTTTTCAAGCTGGCTGCTTCCAACCGAGCGCTGCTGAGAGCCGCTTCCGCTTCCTGAGAAGCCTTGGTAGCAATCTGCTCCGCCTTGGCGTTGGCTTGTGCCACTACGCTTTTGCCCAGCTTCTGGGCGCCCAACAGAGCTTCCCGGATGCTTTCTTCGTCGTTGCGGTACTCTTCCACCTTCGCCGCCAGCACCTTCATTTTTTGCTGGGAATCTTCCAAATCCTTTTGAAGCTTCTGAACGTAATCCATCACTTCTTTTAAGAATACGTCAACCTCATCGGCCTGGTACCCATGCCGGCCCACACGTTCAAAGGTGACGTTGCGGATATCTTCCATGGTCATAGCTGTTTCCTCCTTATTTCAATTTTACTGGTATGCTGCACGAAATAAAATGCTTGATCTCCAGGTGAATCCTTCCCCGGCGGGTTTGACCGGTTTTTTCACCTACCAAAAACTTTCCTTTCCCCCGGACGGTAATAGTATCCCCCAGGGACACCATCCGGCTGGTTTGGGTTTGCGGCAGGCCGTTTTGCAGCACCTTTCCCGCCTGAATCAATTCCGCTGCCACGGTACGGCTGGCAGGCAATGCCGCTGCCACCACGGCATCCAGCCGCAGCGACGCCACGGAAACACCCACACAGCGGTACTTCTGCTCCAGCACCACCTGACTGCCGTCCCAGAGCTGGGTCTGCACCCCCACCCGTCCAATGCGGGTAATGTTTTGCAGCGCCCAATCTGCCAGTTCTTCGCACACCGCCGCATAAGCCGTTCCCGGCTCCAGGACAATGTCCCCCACGGTTTCCCGTTTGATGCCCAGGCTCATTAAGCTGCCCAGTACATCCCGGTGGGTCAACTCCATCTTTTCCGAAAAGGAAAACCGCAGCACGGCAATGGGAAATTCCAACTGTTCCGGCGAAAGATAATCGGGACAGATTCCCAGCATCTGCCGCCGGGCGCCGGAAAAGCCGCCGAAAAAAGCATACTGTTCCGCCTGTTCCTCCCGGAGAAGCTGCTGGGCCAAGGCAATGCCGGTCTCATCTAAAAAATGCGAAAAACGAGGATAGTTCTTCTCCTGTGCACTGCGGATTAAATTCCGCAGACGGGCAGTAAGAAGAACTTCCTCTTTACTGAATGGCTGCATCGCGATCAGAAGTAGACTCCGTTGTTTTCTAACTCATCCAACAAATCGCCTACAATATCCACGTTATAAGGAGTAATGATGAAGGTGTTGTTGGCTACCCGCTTGATCTGGCCGTTGTTGGCGTAAGCCACGCCGCTTAAAAAGTCCACCAAACGGCGAGCCAATTCGTTGCCGGCACTTTCCAGGTTCAGCACTACCGTGCGCTTTTCATTTAAGTGGTCGGCAATGGCGCTGGCATCCTGGAAGGCCTCCGGCTTCACCAGAACCACCTGAAGCTGGGTGGTGGCATGAATGTTTACCACCTTATTCTTCTTGCCTTCCTCTTCATAATCGTCGTACTCCTGGGCCTTCCGATTGCGGTTGACCACCGGTTCTTCGATCATATCCTGCTGTTCTACTTCATCCTCGTCCCCATCGTCGGGAATCGTGAACATATTTCTGAGTTTATCTCCCAATCCCATATCCGCTACCTCCTGTATTTTTCGGTGGATTGTATTCTCATATCTTATTTTGAGTAGTCCCGTTTGCCAAACAGTCCGGTGCCGATCCGCACCAAAGTGGAGCCGTGACGGATGGCGGCTTCAAAATCGCCGCTCATTCCCATGGACAAGACACTCATGTTTATATTATGTATGTTTTTCTCCCGGATGTCAATAAAAATCTGCTCCATCCGCTGCAAAAACTGCTCTGCATCTTCTACCGGGGGGATACACATCAATCCCTGCACCGATAAATGCTCCATTTCAGCCAATCTGGGGAGGGCCTGGTACAGTTCTTCCGGGGAAAATCCGCCTTTGGTTTTCTCGTGACCGATATTCACTTCCAACAGCACCGGCATCACCAAATTGTGTTTTGCCGCCTGCTTTTCAATTTCCTGGGCCAATTTTTCGGAAGAAACCGACTGGATCATAGCCACTTTATCGATAATGTACTTGACCTTATTGGTTTGCAGGTTGCCGATAAAGTGGACGGTGGCGGGAAGGTACTGCTCCCGCTTATCCAGAAATTCCTGAACCTTATTTTCTCCCAGCAAAGTCAAGCCTTGGCGGATGGCTTCGTTGATGGCGGGAGGTTCTACCGTTTTGGTCACCGCCATGATGGTGATTTCCTTGGGGTCCCGGCCGCAGGAACGGGCAGCCTGTTCTACCCGGCGGCGGATCTGGGCCACGTTTTGTTGTACCGTCTCAGGAGAGGGGCATATTGTCATATACATCATTCCCATTCAAAATGATTTCGTCGTAAAGCGACAGGTAATCGTTGGCGTCGATCCCGTTTTCAGCGTCGGACACCACATGGGCATTGCTGATTAGGTAATCGGCTCCTTCATAAATGACATCCAATTTTTTGAATTTTACCACCTGGTTTCGATTGACGTAGACGCCCATTTCACCGTCCACCACCCGCACCGCTTCCCGGGGAACCCGGAGCCCGGAGCCGGAAGTGAAGATGCAGTAGGCGTTTTCCATCCGCAGATCCATCAAATCGCCGTTGACCACCGTGCTGGAAAAGAGAATGGCGCTCTGCTCTTGGGAGGCGTCTACATTGACGGATTCCACCGTAGCCGTCACCGTTTGAGCTGTGTTTCCGTGAAATACCAGCTGCACCGTCTGCCCTTTGGAAAAGCGGATAGCGTCGCTGGAGGAAAGCTTGGCGATGTAGTACCATTTGGCGGCGCTCATCAGCTTCCCCACATTCTGCCCCTGATCCGCCACCGGCTGGGTGGCCAGCAGCTGGTTTACCGCATCCACCGTAACCGTACCGGTCATGGAAGTGCTCAGCACCGTTTCATACCCGTCGGTTTCATTGGTGAAATAGCCGGAGGAAGGGGCGGTGATTTCCACCGAAGAGCCGGTCATACTGGCTTGCAGCGAAGAAATCTGGCTGTTTAAATCGGCAATGGCAGAGGAAAAATCCAAGTTTTCGTCCAACAGCTTCTGCTGCTGAAGCAGTCCCTCCAACAGGGTGTCTGAATCGTCCGCCAGGGCATCGTAAGCCCCGGTCTGGGCGTCGTAAATCAAGTCCATCTGCGCCCGCTGCAGGCTGGTGATGGCGGAAGAAGCGTTGATGGTAGTGGCGGCATTTTCGCTGCCTACCCGGTTGAGCAGATTGACCCGCCGGGTCAGCGTTTGAATCTGGTTATCTGCCAGCAAGTCGCTTTGGTTGGCGTACACCGTGGCCACCGCCGCGCCGCTCAATACCTTTTGGGAATTCTCATATTCGTACTTCACCACGCCGTTATAGTCGCTTTGGATTACCGTCTCGTCTTTGAGCACCACCCCTTCCAGTGCCACTTCATCGGTGTAATTGACCAGCTGCACCGTTTCGGTTTGGTAGGGCTGATAGACGATCTGGTAAATTTGATAGGCAAAAAAGATCACGCCAAACAAACTCAGCAAAACAATCACGAAACGGTTAAACAAAGAGTTCATGAAAACAGCTTTTCCTCCTTCAGCTTACAAGTCCTTTCCGGTTTTCCCTTAATGGTTGCCATTTTTCCAAACAGACAGTTTCAAAACGCCATAATATGTTTTTCGGTCAACATCAAAAAGGAAATTGGATACACTGGGTTAACCAATGCATCTATTATAGCACAGGGAAAGGTCTTTTTGAAGCACCTGTTTTGCCTGTTTCACTAAACTGTCAAAATCCATGGCGGAAGGGTCCAGCCAATGAATCCGTTGGTCCCGCTTCAGCCAGGTAATCTGACGTTTGGCATACCGGCGAGTCTGCCGCTTCAGGTTTTCCAAACATTCCTCCAAGGACAGACTGCCTTCCAGCCAGGGGCGCAGTTCCTTGTAGCCGATGGCGTTGGCGGCGGTTTTCAAAGCCGGATTTGCCAGCACCTGCTTGGCTTCTTCCAGCAGCCCCTGCTCCACCATCTGGTCCACCCGGCGGTTGATTCGATCATACAGCAAACTGCGGTCGGCGTAATTCAAACCCACCATGCCCAGCTGATACCGGCTTTCCCTGCGGCTGAGCTGTTTTTGCTCCCAAAGGGTCTTACCGGTCAAACGGTATACTTCGATGGCCCGCACCAGGCGGACGTAGTTGTGAGGGTGGATGATCTTGGCGGAATCGGGGTCAATCTGGCAAAGTTCCCGGTAAAGGCTTTCCCCTTGATCTTGTTTGACCTGCTCCATCAGTTCTTCCCGAAGAGCGTCGTCTCCGGCAGCGGATTGGTCAAAGGCAATGCAGTCCACCGTGCTTTGGAGATAAAGCCCTGTTCCTCCGCAGAGAATAGGAAGTTTCCCCCGCTGCCACACCTCCCGGATGGTCTTTTGAGCCAGGGACACATAATCGCTCACCGAAAAGGGCTGATCCGGCTTCAAAAAGGCGATGAGATGGTGAGGCACGCCCTTTTGCTCCTCCAAGGTAGGCTGGGCGGTGGCAATGGGAAGGCCCTGATAGATCTGCATACTGTCTGCCCCAATGATCTCCCCGTTCAACTCCAAGGCCAGTTCCACAGCCAGGGAAGTTTTTCCGGAAGCAGTGGGGCCGGTGACAACCGCTAATTTGATTTTATCCTCCAAAAGGCTCCTCCTCTCCCAGCAGCGCCTGGCTGCCGGTGCGGCCAAACCGCTTTTCCAGTTGACGGCGGGTCAGCACCACTGCCACCGGCCGGCCGTGGGGACAATGGCGGATGGTGGGGTCTTTCCACACCTGAAGGGCCAGCCGCTCCAGTTCTTCCCGGGAATTTTCTTCCCCGCCCTTAATGGCGCCGCGGCAGGCCGTGGTTTCCAACAACCGTTCCCAAGCCGCCGGAGAAATATCCTGCTTTCCAGCGGCAATGGAGGAGAGCATTTCCTCCACCAACAGGGAAAGCTGGCTGTGCTCCAACACCGAGGGAGCGGCGGTCAGGCAGATTCCCTCTTCCGTCCTCCCAAACCGAAGGCCGTACTCCGCCAAGCGGGAACGGTTTTCTTCCACCAGCGCCTGCTGGTCGGCAGTAAGGGTCAAGGGGACAGGGTGAACCAATGCCTGGGCGCAGTCCAAACTGAGCTGGCTGCGAAGCTGTTCGTAGCGAATCCGCTCGTGGGCGGCGTGTTTGTCCATCACAATCAGCTTATCTCCCGCTTCCAACAGCAGATAGGTTTGAAACACCTCCCCAAGATAGCGCAGCGGAGGCGCTTCTTCTGTCTGATGAGGTTTTGGCGCAACAGGAGCAGGCTGGGGTTGGGGCAAAGGCGTCTCTTTAGGCGCGGAAAAATTTGCCCCAGAGAGAAAGGAAAATCCCTGAACCGCCTGCTTCAGCCGGTCATCGGAAGAATCGGAGGCCGGTTTGGACGGCTGCTTTAATTTTGATTTGGAAGCCAAATAAGGAGAAGGACAATGCAAGCCCACCGATGGAGAGCGCTGCCACCTTTCCGGCCGCAATAGCGCCGAGGCAGCCGGCGTGTTTTCCGGCGCAGACGCCTGTGGAAAAGAAGCTGGTTTAGAAGCCGTTTCATCCCGGGAAGCAGTAGTTGCTTTGGGGCTTTTTAAGGTTTGCTGCACCCCTGTAGAGATCGGAGGATGGGTGGGCAGCGGTTTCTTTTCCAAAGGCGTGGTCAATTCATCTGCGGCGCTCAATGCGCTCTTTACCCCGAAATAAATGCACTCATACACCGAGGAATCCTGCAAAAACTTGATTTCGGTTTTCGCCGGATGAACGTTCACATCCACGCTGGCATAGGGCAGAGTCAGTTCCAGCACACAGGCGGGGAACCGGCCGATCATAATTTCATTTTTGTACGCCTCCTGCAGCGCCTGCATACAAAGGCCGCTGCGCACATACCGCTGGTTGACGAAAAACAGCTGCAGTTTCCGGTTGGCCCGGGTATAAGACGGGCGGGTAACCAATCCGGTGAGGCGGATATTGTTGTAGGTATAGTCCACTTCCCTCACCTGGGCGGCAAACTCCCGGCCCAACACGGTGTACACCGCGCTGAGCAGCTTGCCGTCTCCGGGGGTATGGAGCAGGGATTTATTGTCTTTTATCAGCCGGAAGGAGATTTCCGGATGGCTCAAAGCCAGTTTTTCCACCACATCCACCACATAGGCGGCTTCGGTGGCGGTTTTTTTCAAAAACTTCAGCCGGGCAGGAAGGTTGTAAAACAAATCCCGGACCACCACTGTAGTGCCCTCTGGACAGCCCACCGCCTCGGTGTGCACCCTTCCCCCGCCCTGAACGGTGGCCCGGGTGCCCAATTTTTCCTCCAAGGTTTTGGTGAGCAGCTCCACCTTGGCCACCGCGGCAATGGATGCCAAGGCTTCTCCCCGGAATCCCAAAGTGGCGATCTGCTCCAAATCCTGCCGCTTTTGAAGCTTACTGGTGGCATGGCGCAAAAAGGCAGTGGGGACATCCTCCCCGGCAATGCCCACGCCGTTATCGGTAACTCGAAGGTAGCGGATGCCCCCTTCTTTCAGCTCCACGGTAATGGCGGTAGCTTTGGCGTCAATGGCGTTTTCCAGCAGTTCCTTCACCACCGAGGACGGGCGCTCCACCACCTCCCCGGCGGCAATCAGCTCCGACACCTGGGGCGGGAGCAAATGAATTTTGGGCATATCGCACCTTCTTTCTTACGATAAATCTAAATTTACGGCAGCAGCTTTTTCAGCTCGTAAAGTTCGTTTAAGGCTTCAATGGGGGTCAACAAATCCACATTCAGCTTTTTCAGCTCTTCCTCCACCTGACTGACGTAAGCGGTCATCTGCATCTGGGGAGAGGCCGGCTGCTGAGGCTGGGGATGGACCGAACTGCCTGCCGGGGGATTTTCATTGAGCTGGGTCAAAATTTCCTTAGCCCGGTTAAGCAAGGGCTGCGGCAGACCGGCCAGCTTAGCCACTTCTATGCCGAAGCTGTCGTCGGCGCCGCCGGGGACAATCTTCCGCAAAAAGGTAATGTCGTCCCCCCGCTTTTTCACGGCAATGTTGTAATTTTTCACCCCGTCCAAGCTCTGCTCCAATTCGCACAGCTCGTGGTAGTGGGTGGCAAACAGGGTCTTGCAGTGCAGGCGCTTGGTGTTCACCATATATTCCACCGCCGCCCGGGCCAAACTCATGCCGTCATAGGTGGAGGTGCCTCGGCCGATTTCATCCAGGATCACCAGGCTTTTAGGGGTGGCGTACTTTAAAATATGAGCCAGTTCGGTCATCTCCACCATGAAGGTGGACTGTCCGGCAGTCAAGTCGTCGGAAGCCCCCACCCGAGTGAAGATCCGGTCCACCACCGTCAAGTCCGCCTGGGTGGCGGGGACGTAGCTGCCGATCTGGGCCATGATGGCAATTACCGCCACCTGGCGCATATAGGTGGATTTACCCGCCATATTGGGGCCGGTGATAATCAGCATCCGGTTCTCCTTTTGATCCAACCACACATCGTTGGGGACGAACACCGAATCGGTGAGCATCTTTTCCACCACCGGATGGCGGCCGTTTTGAATGCGGATGGTACCCTTATCGTTAAACCGGGGGCAGACATAGTCGTTTTCCCGGGCTACCTGAGCTAAGCTGCACAAAAAGTCCAGCCGGGCCAGGGCGGCAGAGGTGGTCTGGATGGCGTCTCCCCGGGAAGCAATATACTGCCGCACCTCGGTTAAAATGGCCGCCTCCAAGGCTACAATTTTTTCGCTGGCGGTGAGCACCCGGCTTTCCAACTCCTTGAGTTCCTGGGTAATGAACCGTTCGCAGCCGGTGAGAGTCTGTTTGCGGATGTATTCTTGAGGCACCTGGTCCAAGAAGGAATTGGTGACCTCGATGTAGTAGCCAAACACCTTATTGGAACGAATCTTCAAAGTCTTGATGCCGGTGCGTTCCCGTTCCGCCTGTTCCATGGTCTGGATTACGTCGGCGGCGTTGTCCCGCAGCGCCTTTAATTCGTCCAGCTCCTGGTGGAAACCGGCACGAATATAGTCCCCGCCCTTCATGGTCAAGGGAGGTTCTTCCACAATGGCGCTTTCCACCAGCTTCACCACGTCCTGCAGAGGGTCGATTTGCTGATAGATGCCGGACAGCTCTTCCCCGGTAAAGGACGCAGTCTGCTGCTTGATGTCCGGCAGCAGGGCGGCGGTTTGAGCCAAACTGTTCAGTTCCCGGGGACTGGCGGTGCCATAGAGCACCCGGGTCAGCAGCCGCTCCAGGTCATACACCCGGTCCAGCAGCCCCCGCAGTTCCTCCAAGGCAATTTGGTTGCCCAGCAGTTCCCCAATGGCGTTCTGCCGCCGGGTAATGGCAGCCACTCCCATCAAGGGTTGTTCCAAGGCCTTGCGCAAAAACCGCTTGCCCATGCCGGTTTTGGTTTTATCCAACACCCACAGCAGGCTTCCCCGCTTCTCTCCGGCACGCATAGTCTGAGTGATTTCCAGATTCCGCCGGGCAGTGAGGTCAATGTTCATGTATTCGTCTTGTCCGTACAGGGTGACCCGGCTGAGCCGCTTGGCCCCGTCTTTCTGGGTGCCCTTGACGTACTGCACCAGCCCCGCCAAAGTTTGTTCCAGCAGGGAGCCTTCCGGGATTCCCAGCTCATCGCTGGACTCCACCCCAAACTGGCTGCAAATCAACGGCCCCGGCTGTTCCAGCAGGCAGCCTTCCTGTTCCAGTGAAGAAGCCACACAGCCCAGCCGGTCCCGGACATAGCTGGAAAGGGCGGGATTCTGCTCCAGGTTTTTGGAATAAAGCAGCTCCGAAGGGGTGAACTTTGCCAATTCGCTGATGGCTTCCGCGGCAGGGTCCGAGCAGTTTCGGGACGACGCCATAATCTCTCCGGTGGACACATCGGCAAAGCAGACTGCCAGCTCTCCTTTGCCCAGCATCAGGGCAGCCAGGTAGTTATGTTTGGATTCTTCCAGCAGATCCTCTTCAATGACCGTGCCGGGAGTAATGAGCCGGATCACATCCCGCTTCACCAACCCCTTGGCGGTGGCCGGATCCTCCATCTGCTCACAGATGGCTACCTTATAGCCTTTGTCAATGAGCCGGCGGATGTAGGTGTTGGCGCTGTGGTAAGGCACCCCGCACATGGGGGCCCGCTGAGGCAGGCCGCATTCCTTGCCGGTGAGGGTCAATTCCAGTTCCTTGGACACCAGTTTGGCGTCCTCAAAAAACATTTCGTAAAAGTCCCCCAGGCGGAAAAACAGGATGTGATCCTTATGTTGTTCTTTGATTTTCATATATTGCTGCATCATCGGGGACAGCTTGGACATAGTATGGCTCCTCTCCGCCTGAGGCGAAAACATTTAATCAGTTTAGTATAGCATTTTTTGCCGAATTTGGCAAGCAAGCCGAACTTGGAAAACGTCTTTTAACATACATCTTCTTCCGTTTTTCCAAAATCACTTGTATCTCAGGATTCTTCCCCAAACACCTGGCGGTACAGCGCATCCTGTTGCGGCAGATGGGTGACATAACCCACCGGCACCTGACCGCCGGTGGCCTCAATAACCGCTTTGGCCCCTTCTTCTCCAAAGGCGCCGCAAAGTTCAATGCAGTCCACCCCTTCCCGGCAAAGCTGTGCCGCAGCCTGGCAGGCCTGGGTGAGATTTGCCACCCCAAGGATTTGGGCAGTGTTTTGGTGAATTCCACTCCGGTCGGCAGGGTAATCAAATTCTCCCCGAATGATAAATCCAAATTTCATTCTTCTCATCCTTTCTTATCAAGTCAAAATTCGTTTCTAAGAATACCAGATTTTTCCCCCGTTGACCAGCCGGGCAAAGGCCGGGGTTGGCTGCGAAATCGGGGAAAATACGGCATGCTTAACAAAAATGCAAGAGGCGGAACCCATGCGGCGTATGCTGCTATGCGGCCAATTTCACGGCAATTCTAGGGCGGATTTTACAGCCGCCCTGCTCTGCCGGAAACGCGAAAACCAGCCTTCCTTGGACTGCCGGAAAATCCAACAAAAAGCAGAACAACCGTGTTATTTCACCGACCGGGCACTGAACAGCCGGTTGGGGCTGTTTGGATAAAAACACGCCTGAGCGAGATCAGTTCGTTCAGGCGATTTTTTGTGTCATTTAATTATCGTGATTGAGCAGCATCCGGTCGTTGTCCAATTCCCGATTGCAGCGCTGGCGATACAGATCCAACAGGCCGGGGACATCCAGGCTGTCCCGTTCCGGGCCGGAAAGATCCAGCACGATCTGCCCCTGCTCCATCATAATGGTGCGGTTGCCCATGCTCAGGGCGGAAGCGATGTTGTGGGTAATCATCATAGTGGTAATGGAATGTTTGGCCACCACTTCCCGGGTAATGTCCAGCACCTTTTCCGCGGTCACCGGGTCCAAGGCGGCGGTGTGTTCATCCAACAGCAGCAGCCGGGGGGTTACTAAGGTGCACATCATCAATGCCACCGCCTGGCGCTGGCCGCCGGAAAGCTGTCCCATCTTGGTCTTCATACGGTCCTCAATGCCCATATTCAGCTGGGCCAGAGTTTCTCGGAACAACTGGGCGTCCTGCTTGGAAAGCGCCCAAGAAAGCATCCCCTTCACCGATTTGGAATAGGCCAAAGCCATATTTTCCTGAATGGTGAGATCCGGAGCAGTGCCCAGCATGGGGTCCTGGAACATCCGGGAAATCTGCTTGGCTCTACGGTGTTCTTTGACGAAGGTAATGTCCTGACCGTCCAGCACAATGCTGCCGCTGTCGCAGAGGAAAGAGCCGGCAATGGCGTTAAACAACGTGGACTTCCCTGCCCCGTTGGAACCGATGACGGTAACGAAATCCCCGTCATTGAGGGTCAGGTTAATGCCCCGCAAAGCGTGGTGGGCATTGGGGGTGCCTTTTAAAAAGGTTTTATGGAGATCAGTAATTTTAAGCACGACGGCCGGCCTCCCTTCGAGTCTTCCAGTTGGAAAAGCGAGTTTTAAAGGCGGGCACAGCCAAGGTGATGGCCACAATGACAGCGCTGATTAGTTTCAGGGCGTTGGCGTCGAACAGGTCCAGCTGCAGTGCCAAGGCAATGATAATCCGGTATACCACCGAACCTACTACGGCGCTGATCAGACAGAGCAAAATGCTGCGCCGTCCAAAGAACACTTCCCCGATAATCACCGACGCCAGACCGATGACGATCATACCGGAACCGGAGTTGATGTCCGCATAGCCCTGGCACTGAGCCAGCACACCGCCGGACAAGGCTACCAAACCATTGGACAAGGCCAGCGCCACCATTTTGGTGAAGTTGGGGTTGATACTGCTGGCTCGCACCATAGCTTCATTGTTGCCGGTAGCACGGATGCACAGCCCCAGGCTGGTTTTGAAAAACAGCGCCAGCAGCCCCACACAGAGCAGTACAATGATCCCCACCGTAAGATAGCGGGCGCCGTCTTTGGTAAGGGCGCTTTCCAAAAAGGTGAAGAACTTATTGCTGTTAATCAGGGAGATATTGGGACTGCCCATCACGGTGATGTTGATGGTATACAGCCCGCTCATGGTCAAGATCCCCGCCAAAATGGGATGGATTCCCCACCGGGTTTGGAGCAAACCGGTGACGCAGCCCGCCACCGCTCCGGCCAACAGGGCCATCAACAATCCCAAAAAGGGATGTCCGGCAGCGGAAAACACGGCGCTCACCGACAAGCCAAAGGTAAAGCTGCCGTCCACCGTCAGGTCCGGGATGTTCAGGATCCGGAAGGTGATGTACACTCCCAAAGCCAGCATGGCATATTCCAAGCCCAGCAAGCCGGAGTCGAAAAGAAAGTTTAAATTCATGGGTCACACACCTTTGCGCAGAATGGGTTGTGGATTTTAGAAAAAAGCAGGAAAAAGGAAAGCGTCACAGCCTTCCTTTCTCCCTACATTGCATTGGATTATGCCGCAGTATCGGCAGTAATGATGCTCCAGCCTTGATCTTCCGGCAAAGTGATTCCCAAGGCGTTGGCCGTATCCTGATTCACCACATACTGAAAGTCGCTCATGTAGATGGCGGGCACTTCAGAAACCGGAGTTCCCTTTAAAATCTGATCTGCCATTTTAGCGGATTCCTGGCCCAGCTGAGTGTTGGAGCAGCTTGCACTGGCCAAAGCGCCGGACTGCACCATCACCGGGTCGGAGCCGTAAACGGCAATGCCGTTGTCGGTGGCCGCTTCCACTACCTGAGCCATGGAGGTCTGAACGGTGGAGTCAATGGGCACATAGATGGCGTCCACACGGCTGGCCAGGGTCTGAGCCGCCTGCTGCACCTCAGAAGAGTTGGTGACGGTAACTTCGTCGTAGGTGTAACCGTTTTCAGTGAGGTAGTCCTTTGCGTTCTGGGCGGTGGACACAGCGTTCACTTCCCCGGAGCAGTAGAGAATGCCGATATTTTTGGCATCGGGGGTGAGGGTGTTCATCAAGCCGAAGATTTCATCCACTGGAACAATATTGGAGGTGCCGGTTGCGTTTTTGTCCGGCGTTTCCATAGCGCTCATCACACCGGCGTTCACCGGGTTAGTCACCGAGATAAATACCACCGGAGCGTC
>DVGY01000169.1 GCA_018712465.1 Candidatus Egerieicola pullicola
CTGCCCTGCCAGCTGCTGCACCTGGGCGAAGCTTTCCACCCGATGCTGTTCCAACCGATGGAGAGTGCCCTGAATCAGACCCAGCACCAGCTTATGAATCAGCACATTGATAAAAAAGGTGTCCTGGTAGGGAGAAAGGTGAAATCGGATCTCTCCCTGAGAACCTTCTGCCAACAGCTGCTCCAGTTCCTTCATTCCCTGGGCAAACTCCGGACTTCGGGACACCGCCTGCCAAAGTTGGCCGGATTGGACGGCGTCCTGCAAATCGTGACAGAGATAAGCCACCGTATCCGCCAAGGACACCACCTGGCCTTCCAAGGTGGAGCAGGGCTGCTGGGGGTACAGGCTTTGATACACCCCGGAACGGTCCCGATTATGCTTTAAAATTCCCTCCCGGACCTCTCGGGTGAGATTCAGGCCGGGATAGTCGTGAGAGCGGGTTTCCAGCAGGCTAACCAGCCGAACGCTCTGCTCATTGTGAAGGTATCTCCCCTGCCCCAGCTTTTGCAGCCGGGCATCCAGACATTCCTCCGCCGCATGACCGAAAGGAGTGTGTCCCAGATCGTGGCCCAAAGCGATGGCTTCGGTCAAATCTTCATTTAATCCCAGGGACTTGGAAATTCCCCGGGCAATCTGGCTCACCTCCAAAGAGTGGGTGAGCCGGGTGCGGAAGGAGTCTCCTTCTTGGTTGACAAACACCTGGGTTTTGTACATCAGCCGCCGAAAGGCCTGGCAGTGAATGATCCGGTCTCGGTCTCGCTGAAAGGAACCACGGTTGTCCTCTAAGGCTTCCTGTTCTGGATACTGCCGGCTGTCTAGAGCCGGTGCAGCACAGGCGTAAGGCATCAGCTGGGCGGCAGCTAAGGCCTCCAGCTCCTTTTTATAGCGGGGACGGTACAGTTCCATGGCGGACTCCTTTCTGCCGGAAAATCACAAGGATTAAGGCGGCTGTTCTTGTCTGGGCTGTTCTTTTTCACGGCGCAGGCGGTACTTTTCCCGGGTAGCCAGTCCGCCCCGCAGGTGACGCTGGCTTTTATTTTCTTCCAGGATCCCTTTCACCTGCTGCCAGAGCTTGGGGTTTTCCACGGGTAAAAGGGTGGTCAAATCCTTGTGCACCGTACTTTTGCTCACCGAAAAAACGGCGGCGGTGCTCCGTACCGTGGCCCGGTGTTCCACCAGATACTCCCCAAAGCGAACCGAACGCTGTTTTGTCTGTTCCACCCTGCATCGCCCCCAACAATCTTTTTTCCATGGGTATGCGAAGCAGCGCGGGAAGATGAATCTTCCCAGGGAAAAATCAAGGCTTTTTCAGACCGTACTTAGCGTAAAAGGCGGCGATGTCCTCCTCCCGCCGGACCAGTTCCGCGTAGTGAAGCCGATGGTCGGTGGGATCAAAAAAGCCGATGGTGCGCTCTCCGGTGCAGGTGCTGGACTCCATGCGGATGGAGTCGGGGGTGAAGCCCTCCGGGATAGGGCGAGGACGTTTGGAGAAAAATTTCACAAAACCGCCTCCTTCTTGGATTTAGTGTAGCATAAATCCGGGGGAAAGGCAAGGAAGAGAAAACACCCCCGGATTGCTCCGAGGGTGCTCTTTTATGCTCTTATTACAGTTCAGCGAGTGCTGATTATTCGCCGAAGTACCGCTTCAGCAGGCCAGCAAAGCCACGGCCGTGACGAGCTTCGTCCTTAGCCATTTCGTGAACGGTGTCGTGGATGGCATCCAGGTTTTCAGCCTTAGCACGCTTGGCAATTTCAAACTTGCCGGCGCAAGCGCCGTTTTCCGCGGCAACCCGGAGTTCCAGGTTCTTCTTGGTGGAATCGGTGACCACTTCGCCGATCATTTCTGCAAACTTCGCAGCGTGTTCAGCTTCTTCGAAAGCGTACTTGGTGAAAGCAGCGCTGATTTCGGGATAGCCTTCCCGGTCAGCCACGCGGGCCATAGCCAGGTACATACCAACTTCGGTGCATTCACCGGTGAAGTTCTGCTGCAGACCTTCCATGATGTCTTCGGGGCAGCCCTGAGCCACACCAATGACGTGCTCGGTAGCATAGTTCAGTTCAGTTTCCTTCTGTTCCACAAACTTGGAAGCAGGAGCTTTACATTGGGGGCAGAATTCAGGGGGATTTTCGCCTTCGTATACATAACCACAAACGCTGCAAACAAACTTTTTCATTTTTCATATCCTCCGTTTCATGGTAACTTAGGGTCTTTGACTCTTTCAGCAACGCCCCTTTGAGCGGGGGTGCTTTGCTGTTGTGTCTATATTATACCGGTTTAGTCTATATTAGTCAAGGGGATTTTTTTGGAAATCGTGCAATTTACAATCTATTCAAAATTGGTAAGTTTACGCTAATTAAAATGCCATAAAATGGTATTCAAAATCGCAACAACCCCAGGACTGCTAGGCAAACCAAGGAAACTGTGCTATACTAAAGGCATTGCGGCGGGAATGAATCCAGTTCCCCTTGGCCAGGAGATGCCGCAGACAGCAAAACAGATGAGGAGCGCAAGGTATGGAGCGAATGGAGCGTCTGCGAAAAAAGGCGCTGAGCCTGGCGGAACAGCCGGGGGTCTATCTGATGAAAAACAAGGCAGGACAGATCATCTACATCGGCAAAGCCAAACGGCTGAAATTCCGGGTGGTCAGCTATTTCCGGCAGAACAAGGCCCACAACCAAAAGGTTTTGCAGATGGTCAGCCAGGTGGAGGACTTCGACTACATCCTCTGCGACAGCGAATTTGAGGCCTTAGTGCTGGAATGCAGCCTAATCAAGCAGCACTCCCCCAAGTACAACATTCTATTAAAGGACGACAAAGGCTACTGCTACATCTGCATCACCCAGGAAGAGTATCCACGGGTAAAATGGGTATATCGGAAGCAGGAGGATGGCAGCCGGTACATCGGCCCCTACACCAGCGGTTATGCAGTAAAGGAATCGGTAGAGACGGTGAACAAGCTGTTTGGTCTGCCTACCTGCAACCGGAAGTTTCCGGAAGATTTTGGAAAACAACGTCCCTGTCTGAACTTCCACATCCACACCTGTGCCGGAGTCTGCACCGGCCGGATGAAAAAGTCGGACTACCTGCACCGAGTGGAACAGGCGGTGGATTATCTCACCCAAGGCAGCAGCAACTACCAAAAACAGCTCACCAAGCAGATGGAGGAAGCGGCGGAGAAATTGGATTTTGAAACCGCCGCCAAGCTGCGGGATCAGCTTCGGATGATCCAACGGCTGGACCAAAGCCAAAAGGTCCGGCTGGATCACGACAAAGAGCAGGACTTTATCGGTGTCCGGGTGATCGAACACACCGCCCAAGTGGTGGTGCTGAAATTCCGGGGAGGCATTCTCACTGACAAAGAAAGCTTCACCTTCCCCGACAGCTACGAGGAACAAGCGGTACTGGAAGAGTTTTTGCCCCGATATTATCGTGCCGGCAAGGAAATTCCGAAAGTCATCGGCCTGCCTATGGAGATTGAGGACCACCAGTTGTTGGAGGAATATTTTGCCTCCCTGGCAGGACACAAGATCACCCTCCACCAGCCCCAGCGGGGCGAATCGAAACAAATTTTGGAAATGGCCCAAAAAAATGCCTTGGAGGAGTTGACCCGGCTGCTGAACCGCAACACCGGAGAGACAGTAGCCCTGCAGCAACTGCAAAAAGCTCTGGGATTGAAGGAGTTGCCAGACTACATTGAAAGCTACGACATCTCCAACCTAGGGGACAGCAGCATGGTAGCGGGAATGGTAGTATTTGAACACGGCCGTCCCAAGCGCAGCCACTACAAAAAATTCACCATCAAGGAACATCTGGCCCAGGACGACTACGGCTGTATGAGCGAGGTGGTGAGCCGCCGGTTTGCCCATTACCTAAACCCGGAAGAAAAGGACGAAGGGTTTGCCACCAAACCGGATCTGATTTTATTGGACGGCGGCAAAGGCCATGTGAACACCATCCGTCCTCTGCTGGCTTCCATGGGATTGGGAGACATCCCAGTATTCGGTTTGGTAAAAAACGACAAGCACCGCACCCGAGCTATCGCTTCCGGGGACGGAGAGGTACAGCTGAACATCACCTCCCCCGCTTTCCGACTGATTACTAAAATCCAGGACGAAGTGCACCGGTTTTCCATTACCTTCCAGCGCAAAACCCACAAAAGCCGTTCCTTCCAAAGCAAACTCACCCAGGTGGAAGGGATTGGGCCCAAGAAAGCAGCGGCGGTGTTGAAAGCCTTCCCCACCAAAAAAGAATTGCAGCAGGCCAGTGTGGAACAGCTTCGCCAAGCTGCCAAGGTAGGGGAAGAGACTGCCCAAAAGCTCTACGAAACGGTACAGGAGATGTAATATGGAATTTGCCAAAAATCAAATTTACCCCGCTGTCATTGAAGATCTGACCCAGGAGGGCATGGGAGTGGCCAAACTGCAAGGATTCACCGTCTTTGTGCCCAACACCGCCATTGGAGATCGAGGAGAGATCAAACTGGTGAAGGTGCTGAAACACTACGGCTACGGTATCCTCACCAAGCTCACCTCCCCTTCCCCGGACCGAGTGGAACCGGACTGCCCCGTCAGCGGCAAATGCGGAGGGTGCCTGCTGCGGCACATTTCCTACGACAGCGAGCTGCGTTGGAAAGAAGGAATGGTGGCGGACTGCTTTGCTCGCTTGGGAGAAATTTCTCTGCCGGTGTCTCCGATTCTGGGCAGCAAAATGCAGGAAGGCTACCGAAACAAAGCCCAGTACCCCATCCAAACCGGCAAAGACGGCAAATTGAAGGCGGGGTTTTACGCCGGGCGCAGCCATCGGTTGGTGGAACAGACCCGATGCAAGCTGCAGCCTCCGGTATTCGGTGAGATCTTGGAATGGGTTCTAGCTTTTGGCGACGCCCATGACTGGTCCGCCTACGACGAAGCCACTGGCAAAGGATTGCTGCGGCACTTGTACCTGCGCATGGGCTTTGCCACCGGGGAAATTATGGTCTGCCCGGTAGTAGCGGGAAAAGGCCATCTGCCCCAAGAGCAGGAATTTGCTGTTTCTTTGGCCAAAGCCTTTCCTGGAGTGGTCAGCATTGTAATCAACCACAATCCCAGAAACACCAACGTAATTTTGGGTCCAAAAACCCGGCTGCTCTGGGGAAAGGAAACCATCGACGACATCCTTTGCGGGGTACGTGTGACCCTGTCTCCCCATTCCTTCTACCAGGTAAACCGTGACCAAGCCCAACGGCTGTATGAAACGGCCCTGGATCTTGCTCAGCTGAAAAACAGCGACATTTTGCTGGACTTGTACTGCGGCGCAGGCACCATTGGGTTAGCGGCAGCAGGCCGGGTGAAACAGGTTTACGGGGCAGAGATCGTGCCCCAGGCAGTGGAAAATGCCAAGCGCAACGCTGCTCAGAACCAGATCCGCAATGCAGAGTTTCTCTGCGCCGACTGCTCTCAGGCAGTGGAGGAATTTGCACAACGGGGCATTCGACCGGATGTAATTGTGGTGGACCCGCCACGGAAAGGCTGTGCGCCGGAAGTTCTAACGGCCATCCGAGATTTTTCTCCGGAACGGCTGGTGATGATTTCCTGCAACCCCGCCACGGCAGCCCGAGACTGCAAAGAACTGGTCAAGATGGGATTTACAGTGGAAAAGATTGTGCCGGTGGATTTGTTTCCCCGGACAGGGCATTGTGAAAGTATTTGTCTCTTCAAACAAACACTGTAATTTGATTCTAACAAACCACAAGGAGGAACACCTTATGGCCTTTGATTTCAAAAAAGAGTACAAGGAATTCTATCTGCCGAAGAACAAACCGGGCATCGTCAATCTGCCAACCATGAATTTTATTGCAGTACCAGGACAAGGTGATCCCAACCTTCCGGATGGAGAATACAAACAAGCTATCGGCTTGCTGTACGCCATTGCCTATACCATTAAAATGAGTAAAAAAGGAGCGCACCAGATTCAGGGATATTTTGATTATGTGGTGCCGCCGCTGGAAGGGTTCTGGTGGCAGGAGGGCGTAACCGGCGTGGATTATGGCCACAAAGAAAATTTTCAGTGGATTTCCGTGATTCGCCTGCCGGACTTTGTCACCGAAAGGGATTTTCATTGGGCAGTACATGAAGCCACGCAAAAAAAGAAAACGGATTTTTCCAAGGTAGAATTTTGGACTTATCAAGAAGGGCTGTGCGTACAATGCATGCATATCGGTGCGTATGATGATGAGCCCGCCACGGTAGCACAGATGCATAATTACATCAAAGAGCAGGGCTATGAATTGGACTTTAACCGCCAGCGCCTTCATCATGAAATCTATCTCAGCGACACCAGAAAAGTAGCTCCGGAAAAATTAAAAACTGTCATCCGCCATCCCATTCGAAAAGTCTAGTGAAACCGCTAAATTCGGTTTTTTACATCCTTTACAAATAACAAATCTTTTCATTCTGATATTTTATGTTGTTTGCTGAATCATAATTTTTATCATCTATTTTTGCTACTTTCTCCTTAGGACTATTTCACAAATATAAAACCAAGTAGATCTCATATTTTCATTTGTTTTATCTAAAAATTTTGAAAGCCGTCTCTGCCCCGCTCTATTTGCTCGGGAGGGACGGCTTCGCTATACTGAAAGCTAGAATTTTTCAAACTACGGAGGCAGGAATCATGGATTTACAGCGTCATGAACGGAACAAACAGTTGGCTCAATCCTTAAAGGGCGGCGTCATTATGGACGTCACCAACCCGGAACAGGCAAAAATCGCCGAAGCGGCAGGCGCCGTGGCAGTTATGGCCTTGGAACGGGTTCCCAGTGACATCCGCAAGCAGGGCGGCGTAGCCCGGATGAGCGACCCCAAGATGATTAAGGGCATCCAGGCTGCAGTTTCCATCCCCGTGATGGCCAAGGCCCGGATCGGCCACATTGCAGAAGCTCAGATTCTGGAAGCGTTGGGCATCGACTACATCGACGAAAGCGAAGTGCTCACCCCCGCCGACGACGCCTACCATCTGAATAAATTTGACTTCAAAGTGCCCTTTGTTTGCGGCGCCCGGAACATCGGGGAAGCTCTCCGTCGAATCGGGGAAGGAGCTGCCATGATCCGTACC
>DVGY01000170.1 GCA_018712465.1 Candidatus Egerieicola pullicola
AGTGATCCTGGCCCATACCCAATATCCGGAATATTCCATTGGCAACATGATCACCTTTGTTGTCAGTTATCCCCTGACCTGCGATCCCAAAGACATTTTAATGGCACAGCAGCATATGCAGCAGAGCAACTGGTATTGCAGCGATGTGCAGGTTCGAGGAAAGTATCCCTATTACGCCGAAAAGATGTGGCGGGAAAAAGGGGTTGAGCTGGAAATCTACCCCGGAGACCTGGAAACTTTGGAGCAAGGCACTGTGGACTTTATGAGTTTTTCCTACTATATGTCCATCTGTGTGGGACAGCAGGGAGAAAAGGATACGGTCAGCGGAAACCTCACCGGCGGGCTGAAAAATCCCTATCTGGAAACCAGCGACTGGGGCTGGCAGATCGACCCCATGGGCCTGCGTTACGCTTTGAATGCGGCTTATGAACGGTACGGCATCCCCTTGATGGTGGTGGAAAACGGATTAGGTGCCATCGATCAGGTGGAGGAAGACGGATCCATCCATGACAGCTACCGCATTGATTATATGCGCAAACATATTCAGCAAATGGCGCTGGCGGTGGAAGACGGTGTGGATCTCATGGGATACACCTGCTGGGGCTGCATTGACCTGGTAAGCCTCACGACCGGGGAGATGCGCAAGCGCTACGGCATGGTTTATGTGGACAAAAAAGACGACGGCAGCGGCACCTTAGCGCGCCGCCGGAAAGATTCCTTCTACTGGTATCAAAAAGTAATCGCTTCTAATGGCGAAGATTTGGATTAAGTCGGCAGGGACTCCCCCTTCCGGAACAAAATAAAAACAGTGAGGAGGTATGAAGTTGGAAGAAATCGTTTTAAAAGCAGAGCATATGTTTAAAGAATTCGGCGCTACCAAAGCTGTAACCGACGTTACCTTGCAGGTGCGGGCGGGCAGCGTGCTTGGGTTGGTGGGAGAAAACGGCTCCGGTAAATCAACCATGTCCAGTATGATTGCCGGGGTGTATCCCCCCACCAAAGGCACTATGACCTACCAGGGCAAGGAGTACCATCCCAAATCGGTATTGGATGCCCGGAAGGCTGGAATTCAGTACCTCACCCAGGAACAGGGCACCATCGACGGTATGACGGTGGCAGAAAATATGTTTTTGGGAGAAGAGGACCAGTTTTCCAAGGTGGGCAATGTTAGCATGCGCAAGTTGAACCAATTCGCCCGGCGGATTCTGGACGAAAATGGGTTGAGCTATGTGGATCCCAAGAAGCCCATCGAAACCTATTCTTTTGAAGACCGGAAGATGATTGAAACCGCCCGGTCCCTCAGCCAGCAGCCTAAAATTCTAATCATTGATGAAACCACCACTGCCCTGTCTCAAAAAGGCCGGGATCGGATCTATGAGATCATCGACGAGCAAAAGGAAAAGGGCACTGCCATTATCATCATCTCTCACGACTTGGACGAAGTCCAGCGGTTGTGCGATGAGGTATTGATTATGCGGGACGGCGCTTACATTGACACCTTGTCCGGAGAGGACATCAACCCCGACACCATGCGGCAAAAGATGATTGGCCGGGAAATCGGGGACAGCTACTACCGTCCGGATACCACCTGCTCTTATCAGCAGGAAGTGGTGCTTTCGGTGGATAGCCTCACCGTGGACGGCATCTTCTACGACATGAGTTTTGATCTCCATAAAGGAGAAATTCTGGGAATCGGTGGCTTGAGCGAATGCGGCATGCATGAACTGCTGAAAACCGTGTTCGGCGCCATCAAACCCACTGCGGGCAGTGTGACCCTGACCCAAGGGATCAAAGGAGAAACCCCGCTGAAAAACACTACGGTTTCGGTGCGAAACAAAGTGGCGTACATCCCCAAAGACCGGGACAAGGAATCCTTGTTCCAAGCCACCAGCATCAAGGAAAACATTGTGGCCTCCTGTTTGGACAAATTGAAGAAGGGAATCTTTATCAATCCCCGTTCCGAAAAGAAAATTGCTCAGCAGGAAGCAAGCCGGATGGAAGTCAAGATGCAGAACGTGGAGCAGATGGTCAAAGACCTGAGCGGCGGCAACAAACAGAAGGTAGTTATCGCCAAATGGCTGGCCAACGATTCCAAGGTCTTTATTATGGACTGTCCTACCCGGGGCATTGACGTAGGAGTCAAAGCGAAAATTTACAAATTGATGAGCGACCTCAAGGAACAAGGCATCGGTATTTTGATGGTGTCGGAAGAAATGATGGAGCTCATCGGCATGGCCGACCGGATCATTACTATGAAGGATGGCCGTCAAAACAAAGTATTCACTCGTTCCGCTGATCTAAGTGAAGCGGATATCATTGCAGCAATTATCTGAGAAAGGAGGCTATTTGTATGAACCAACGAATTCGGAAGATCTTATCTATGGATACCCTGCGGAAGATCGTTCCTTTGGCAGGATTGATTATCCTGATCCTGATCTTTTCCCTTACCACCAACGGCCTCTTCCTCAGATGGAGCAACATCCAAAGCCTGATCATGCAGGCGGCCATTACTCTGGTGGCAGCCACCGGCACCGTCTTTGTGATGGCACACAACAACCTGGACTTCTCTCTGGGCGGCGCTTGCGCCCTGAGTGCAGTGCTGTCCTATCTGGTTACCGGAGGAGAACTGATCCCCTTCTTTTTGATGTGCATTGTGTTCGGTGTGATGTGCGGCCTGATCTCCGCCTTTATTCACATCGGCGGTCGAGTACCGGCCTTTATGGCAGGCTTGTGCATCATGTTTGCCGGCCGGGGCTTGGCACAAACCGTCTCCGCATCTCAAACCATGCTGATGGTGGACGCTGCCCAGTTCAACCAATTGTGGTTCTTCCTGGTTGTGGTGATTGTGGTATTCGGCGCCTGTTTCTTCCTGTTTAACTTCACCAAACTAGGCAAATATCAGAAACTCATCGGCACAAACCCCACTGCGACCCAGCTCAGCGGTGTCAATGTCAATAAGTACAAGACCTTGGCCTTTGTTGTTTGCGGCATTACCCTGGGGATTGCGGCCTGCCTGACCATCGTCCGCAGCGCCGCCATTAACGGCAACACCGGTCTCAACCTGGAAACCGACGTGCTGCTTGCTTTGAGCTTGGGCGGTATCTCCATGCAGGGCGGTTCCGCTACCCGGATTCGTTCCGCTATCATCGGCGTAATGATCTACTTTATCCTGGACAACGGCCTGCTGCTTTGGGGCCTGGACGCGGACTACGTAGATATTGTTAAGGCGATCTTCTTCCTGTTGACGGTTACCATTTCCATCGACCGTTCTCAGTACTCAGTGATCGCATAGCGAAATTCCTTAAAGGAGGCTTTTGAAGATGAAACGCAAAGTAAGATCCACTTTGAAAAAGGTTATGGCGGCATTGTTGGCCGCAATGATGCTGCTGATGGTTACAGCCTGTAGCGATGCCGGCAGCGGCACCCAAACCACCGGTGAAAAAAAGAAAATCGGTATGCTTTGGTACGGCAATACCGACGCTATGGGCGGCACCTTCTACGCTTGGGCCAACCATGCAGCGGAAGTGTTGGATGTGGAACTGGTCTGGGCGCTGGGCGGCTTGGATACCGCAACTCAGCTGGCGGACTGTGAAAACCTGATTAACTCCGGCTGCGACGGTATCTATTTCATCCCCATGGACACTGCCGCCAACCTGCAGCTGGGCAATGCCTGCCAGCAAGCCGGTGTGTACTGGTCCACCAGTAACCGTGACATCATCGACGACGAAGTGTTGGCCGCTGTGGAAGCCAACCCCTATTTCGTGACCCGTATCTACGACAACAGCTATGACGTTTGCAAGGACATGGTAAAGCAACTGGCTGACCAGGGTATCACCAAGGTCTGCATGATTTCCGGTGACCCCACCGACGCCATGATGGTGGACCGGAACAACGGCTTTATTGATGGCTGTGCAGAAAACAACATTGAAATTTTGGGCACCTTCCAGAATCCCACCAGCGGCGACGCTACCACCGTAGTGGACGGCGTGAACAACTTCATGACCCTTTATCCCGATATGCAGGCCATCCTGGCGGTAAGCGGCACCAACGGTACCGGCGAAGCCATTATGTCCGCTCTCAACGGCTCCGGCAAGGAACCCGGCTCCATCAAAGTGGCTGCTTTCGATACCTTCGACGGCAACCAGGAAGCTTTTGACCAAGGTTGGCTGTCTGTTTCCTGCGGCGGCTACACCACCGAATGCTTGGTATCTTTCTTGGCTCTGGTCAACCGGGTACAGGGCAACGTAATTTCCGACCATGTCTTTGAAATGACCCTGTCTCCCCTGCTGATCACCAGCTCCGAAGATATGCAGATCTTCTCCGAATATGTGGACAACCCCGATGTGCAGCTTTACAGCGACGAACTGATCCAGAGCCTGGTGGGCCCGGATGTGACCCAGGAAGATTATCAGGCGGTGCTGGACGACTGGTCCATTGACTTTGTGAAGGAAGCAGTAGGCCTGACCTAATCCCATCCGCAACTCACTCTGTATTCGAGGTAAATGGAATGAAAAATATTTTACACTATATAAAAAGCTATTCCATTGCGGTGATTGTTCCGGTGCTGTTGATTCTTGCGCTGTTATTGGTCTCCCCGGAGACCCGCTCTTGGGGGGCGGTGGCCTCCCTGCTGCAGCAAAGCTTTGCACCCGCCATTTTGGGCTGGGGCGTGCTGTTGAGCATGAAGGTAGGAAACTGGGACTTTTCCATCGGCGCACGGTATGTGCTGGCAGCTATTTTAGCCGGTAATCTGGCCATGCAGTATTCTCTGGGTTTGATTGGCTTTATCGTGTTGGCCATGGTCATCTCCATTGTCCTTGGCTTGATCGTAGGCTATACCTACCGGCTGCTGCGGATTCCCACCTTGATTGCTTCCATCGGCTTGATGCTGATCTTTGAAAGCTTCACCCGGATCATCTATGACGGCGCTGGACTGCACCTTACTGCGGAATATCTGCTTTTGGGGGGCTTCCCCTACAATCTGATTATGTTCGTCCTCTGCTTTGCCTTCGCTACTTGGCTGTACTATAAACGGCGGCTGGGTTACAATGTGCGGGCAGTAGGCAGCAACCCAACTGTGGCCCAAACTAACGGCATCAATGCGGAAAAGACCAAAGCCATGGCCCTGATTGTCTCTGGTATCTTTGCCGGATTGTACGCCATCTTGAGTTTGAGCACCTCCGGGGTAATTTCGGCTGTGGCCGGCACCATGGGCAGTGCGTCCACTGTGTTTGACGCCATGATGTGCGTGCTCATCGGCATGGCCATTGCAGGAAAAGGCAGCGTGATCTTCGGGGTTTACGTAGGCGCAATCATCACCCAGATTTTGAAGATGGGCATGATGGCCATTGGCGTCCCCACCACCTTTAACAAAGTAATCATCGGCGTTGTGGTGGTTCTGTTCATGGTGGCTTCTTCCCGCTCGGATCTCATTGGAAAACTCAAGGCGAAACTCTTTTCAAAGAAAGCTACCGCTTGATTCTATCTCTCTATAATTTTCCTCTCTTTCCTACAGAGCCTCCGACGTTTGCCGGGGGCTTCTGTTTCAAAAACGTTGAAAGGAAGCCGATTATGAAAATTCGAATTTTATTTCGCACCATTCAAGAAGTCCCGGTGCAAAATCGGGAAAGGCAAAAAGAACTGGAGCATTTAAGCGATTTGGCAGCCCTGCGCTTGGGCCTGCCTCTTCCCACCCGTTACCGGCCCTTTACCGGCAACTGCAATAATCTTACCCGCATTCACGAGCGGGAGTTTGAGTCGGTGGCAGAATTTACCCGGTTGATGGAAAAGTGGTTTGAAGATCCCATCTGCCAGAAGCTGGATGCTGCCTGGGAAGAATGCTACAACTGGGAACGGAGGGAGATCCTCTACGCCGACGATCCCAGAGACCCGGTGATGCCTTGGCTGCAGATGGCAGCGGAACAGGGACGCACCATCCGGTATGTAGTGAATCCCAACTTTAAGATGCCTAAAGATCAACCCAATTACAAAGGATAGGAGGTGCCGTGATGAGAGTCGTATACCGTCAAACCCAGGAAATCCCCTTTGAAAAGTGGATGCAAGAACTGGAATTGGAGCGGAAAACCGATGAGGAGGAAGCCCGTCTGGGTCACCCTCTTCCCAAGCGTTACCGGATGTTTACCGGTTCCGAACATTCCCAAACCCGAGTCCATATCCGGATTTACGAGGATTTCGCCCAATGGGGAACTCTGTTTGAAGCCTGGGCAGAAGATGAAATCGGTCAGATGCTGGAAGTGGAACGGCACAACTTCTACCGTTGGGAACGGGAGGAGCTGCTGTTTGTGGACGATCCCATTGACGTAGAAGCCCTGCGGGCAGAGCTAGCCCAATCGCAACTCGAGTAACTAGCATACTTCATGGATAATCCTTCTTAGAAAAAGCCCCAAGAGACAGGCCGACCCTGCTTCTTGGGGCAATTTTTTGAGACAAAAGCCAAAGCGGCCCGCCCGGCGCCTTTTGGGGGAAAACGCCGGACAAGCCGCAAAAAGGGAGGAAGAAAGAGGTATCTTTATTTGGGATTGACAATATTCCGCCAATCCAAGTCGCCCCGTTCCAAGCCGTGGATCAGCACCTCTGCGGTGGCGATGTTGGTGGCAATGGGGATGTTGTGCACGTCGCACTCGTGGAGCAGATTGTTTTCAGTAATTTCATTGGTTTTGGTGGTCAGGGGATCCCGGAACAAAAGAACCATGTCGATTTCATTGTAAGCGATCCGAGAAACGATTTGTTGTGCGCCGCCCTGTGCGCCGCTCATGAATTTTTGGATTTCCAGTCCGGTGGCTTCCTGTACGAATTTGCCGGTGGTGCCGGTGGCGCACAGGTGGTGGCGGCTTAAAATTCCGCAGTAAGCGATGCAAAACTGCACCATCAATTCCTTTTTGGCATCATGAGCAATCAGCGCGATGTTCATTCGAGCGTCCTCCTTTTGTGTCTTATTTCAATTCTGTCAGACGGATTTAAATGCGCCGGATGGAAAGGGGAACCCGTTGCCCATTCAGCCGTCTGGCAATGCAGCAAAGCGCCTGCCAGGCAGCTCCTTTTTCGTCAGGGGGAAGTCCCTGCTCCAGAGCCAGGCGAAATGCCGTTTCTTCTATAATAACGCCCTTCAGGGGGGCGCCGACCCCATCCATTACGTCGTCCAAATCCCGGATGCTGCTTTTGCGGATACCGGCTTTGCTGACTCGGTTGATTAACAGCCCATACCGGTGAAAACCTTGCTGCTCCAACAGATAGGCTACCTTGCCCCCTGCCCGGATGCTGACCGGGTCCGGGGTAGCCACTATCAGGGCCAGATCGGTGACCGGCAACAGGTTCATCACCCCAAAGCTCAATCCTGCCGGTGTGTCGATCAAAATATGGTCGTAGCGTTTGGAAAGACGGGTGACCAATTCCTGCAATGCAGCGGTGGAAAGATCCTCTCCTGTGGTACCAGGGGCGGCCAGATAGTCCGGCTTACCATCTTCCCCGGGAAGGATTGCTTTTTCCGGATAACAGCGGCCGGTCAGCACGTCTCCCAGGTCGTATACCACTCGGTCGGTGAGGCCCAGCATGACATCCACGCCACGCAGCCCCACGTCCAGTTCAATTAGAAGCACTTTTTGTCCCAAGCTGACAAATGCTCGAGATAATCCGGTGCTGAGACTGGACTTTCCTACCCCTCCTTTGCCGGAGGTCACGGTTATGATTTTTGGCATAGTTCTCCTTTCAAAACAACCCGGCCCCCTTTGGGTGGAGCCGAGCTGCTGAATTGTGTGTTTTGCTGTCACACCATCGTTACCTTTATCATAACAAGAAGTTGCTAGTTTGTCAAAACATTTTTGTAAATTCTTTGTGGTTTTGGATTATTGTGACAAAACATCGTTCAATTCTTGTGGATAGTGCGTAGCAGTCTCCTGCTGGGCTTGTGCTTGCGCTTGATTGTAAGCGTCGATGATCTGCCGGATCAGCCGGTTGGCGTTGGTGCCGTCTTCCAGCATCACCGAGAT
>DVGY01000171.1 GCA_018712465.1 Candidatus Egerieicola pullicola
ATATATGATTGTGGGTGTGGCTTTGGGCGGCGGAGATTCGCGGGTGATTACCCGGTTTGGGGATATGGTGGGAGATATCCTGCTGTTTGGCGGCATGGTTTACGTCATTTGCCGAATCATCCACAACAAACGATTGCTGAAACACCGTGAAGAGATGAAAGAGCAGCAGCGCCAGGAGTTGGACGAGCGAAACTGCTACCTCCACGAGAAAAGCGGGGGAGTGGTGATGGATGTTCTGTTGATTGCCTTAATGGCAGCCACCATGACTGCCGCTTATTTCAATACTGTGGTTTTTACACTGCTTTTTTTCTGCTGATGTTTGCGTTGCTGGTAAAGCGGACAGCATACCTGCTGTTTTGCCGTTTGAGTTGAAGGAAGAACCGATTTTTCCGGGCCGGCATACACTGACAGTGAGCCGACCCAAAAGGGAACGCTCCAACCTTATTTGGAGTTGAACCACTATGAATCAATCATCCTGCTGCTGCGGCGACTCCGAATTTATGGACGCCGCCTATTGCTACTATTATCCCAACCGCCGCTGTGTGAAAAACGACTGCGGAGCCTGCCCGTATACAGTTTCGGTGCTGAGTCAGGATGTGGAGGACTGCTTCTGCAACTCTTCCTGCACTCCCAACTGTTCTTCTACAAACGGCAACTATTGCAACTGCTGCTGTTCTCTTCCCAACCTGAGCCAATCCGATTCCCAGGAAGATTCCCCCTGCGGCTGCCAGGGCATTGCCTGTAAACAGGATAGCTGCGCCATGTCCCGCCGGATCTGCTGTAACCGGGACGGCACCTGCTGCCTTTATCCGGAACACTGCCGGGACGGCTTCTGGCCGGAATTTTCTCATCCCCGCTGGCTTTGCTGCAAGGATTTGTACAGCGGCGAAAACAACTATGATTCCTGCTGCCAAGGAAATTGTTCCTGCGGTTGTGAAGAAAACGACGATTAACAAACTTTCCACCAACGCCCCGGCTTGTTGTCGGGGTATTTTTTTGGAAATTTTGAAATTTCTTGACAAAATTTTCAAGGATTGCCAAAATAATTTACAACTTGGGTGTTATAATAAAAGGCAGAATCTTTGACATGACCAGGGAGGAACCGCCATGACCCAATCGCAAGCCACACTTTGCCGCACTCGTTATCCCATTATGTTGGTCCACGGCGTAGGCGCTCGGGACAGCCTGGACCGCTGTTATTGGCGGCGAATCCCGGAATATCTGCGCCAGCGTGGAGCGGTGGTGGAATTCGGCTTTCAGGACAGTTGGGCTACGGTGGAGCAGAACGCCGCTATGCTGGCTGCTCGAATCCAATGGGTCTGTGGGGAATACGGTTGTGAAAAGGTCAACCTCATCGCTCATTCCAAGGGAGGTTTGGACGCCCGATATGCTATCTCCGCCTTGGGAATGGAAGAACGGGTAGCCAGTCTTACCACTCTTTCCACCCCTCACCATGGAAGCCGGACGGTGGACTTTTTCTTCCGGTTCAAGGGAATCCTGAAAGGGGCGGGATCCATCCTCAATCGCTGGTACCGCCGCTGTGGGGATGCCGCTCCGGACTTCTATCACACCCTCTATCAGTTCACCACCGCCTTTGCCGCCCAGTTTAACCGGTTATACCCCCTGCCGGAACCGGTGTATTGTCAAAGCTACGCCGCTACCCTCCGTTGTGGATGGAGCAATGTGGCTTACTGGCTGCCTCATCTCTTTGTGCGGATGTTTGACGGAGACAACGACGGCTTAGTCAGTCCGGATTCCGCCCGGTTCGGACAATTCCAAGGAGTGTTGGAAAGCCCCCGCCGGGCTGGTATCTCCCACAGCGATTTAGTAGACGCCAAGGGCAGCTGCTTTACCCAGGAAAAACAGCCCGGTCGGGTCAGCGAGATCTGTGAGTTTTACCGGGATGTGGCCATTGGGCTGAAAGAAAAAGGATTTTAAAAGGAGATTAAATCAATGAAACTGAGCCTCTGTCAAATCAAACCGGATCGAGATTGGAAAACCTCTTTGGACATCGCCCATCAAGGGTTGAAGCAGGCCGTGGATCAGGGAGCGGAACTGGCAGTGCTGCCGGAACTGTTTGTGATTCCCTATGAGTTTTCTCTGGTGGACAGCTGCGCTCAACCAATTGACGGTCCCATCGGAACCAGCTTAGCTGCCTGGGCGAAGGAGTACGGTTTGTGGCTGGTGGGGGGATCTTTCCCTTTGCTGGAAGGGGGACGGCGCTACAACGCCTGCCCGGTCTATTCCCCGGCAGGAGAGCTAGTAGCCCTCTACAAAAAAATCCACCTGTTTGACATCAAGATGGACACTCTCTCGGTGCAGGAAGGGGATTGCTTTTCCCCTGGCCGGGAGGTAACGGTGTTTGACTCCCCCTGGGGAAAGATCGGTGTGGCTATCTGCTTTGATCTGCGGTTTCCCAATCAATTTTTATCCATGGCCAACCAGGGAGCTGGGCTGATGTTGGCGCCTGCTGCCTTCAACACCGTCACCGGCCCCCGGCACTTTCAGCTGCTGGCCCAGGCCCGGGCCATCGACAGCCAAAGCTTTGTGGCGGCCTGCTCCCCGGCATTGGATCAAACTGCTTCCTACCATTCTTACGGCCACAGTTTGGCGGTCTCCCCCATGGGAAAAGTGCTGGGACAGCTGGACAGCCAGCCGGGGATTCTTACCATTTCGTTGGATTTGTCTCAAGCGGATAAGGTGCGGCAAAAACTGCCGGTACTGTGCAATCAGGTGCCGGGATTGGACCGCC
>DVGY01000172.1 GCA_018712465.1 Candidatus Egerieicola pullicola
AGCGGCTGGAAGAAGCGGGATGCAACGTGATTTACGGGCTGCCCGGCTATAAGGTTCACTCTAAGCTCTGCTTAATTACCCGGAAGGTAGGCAATAAAATTAAATACACCACTCAGGTGGGAACCGGCAACTACAACGAAAAGACTTCCCGCATTTACACCGACCTGTCGTTTATGACCTCTCGGCCGGACATTGCCGCAGATGCATCGGTGGTGTTTAACAGCTTGTTTACCGGTACTGTGGTAGAGTCGGTAGAAAATCTGTTGGTGGCGCCTTTGTGCTGCAAGAGCCGGATTGTCACCATGATTGACGAGGAAATTGCCTTTGCCAAACGGGGAGAACCGGCAAGAATCCGGTTAAAGATGAATTCTGTCACCGACAAGGATTTGATCGACAAGCTATATGAAGCAGCCGCTGCCGGAGTGCCGGTGGAAATGGTAGTTCGAGGCATCTGCTGTATGAAGCCCATCTATCCCAACATCACCATTATCAGCATTGTGGGACGGTATTTGGAGCATGCCCGGATCTACAGCTTTGGGGTAGGGGAACGGAAAAAGCTCTACATTGCCTCCGCTGACTTTATGACCCGGAACACCGAACACCGGGTGGAGGTTGGCGCCCCCATTGCCGATCCTGCACTGAAACAACAGCTGGAGGAAATCCTGGACATTATGTTCCGGGATAACCAGAAAGCCCGAATCCAGCAGCCGGATGGCAGCTACATCTATCGCATCCAGGAAGGGGAATCGCCGCTGGACAGTCAGCAGTATTTCTGGGAACAGGCCTATCAACAGGCCCAGCAGGCCAAGCAGTTCCAGCCGGCAACTTTCCCGGCAGCACCGGCCAAAAAGGAAGGATTCTTTGCCCGGTTGTTTGGACGGAAAAAGAATAAATAACCTGAAAAAATAAGAAATGACGTTTGACCGGCAGTTTTGCCCTCAAACGTCATTTTTTCATTTGCTTTTAGGTTTAGCTTTCGTTGTTTTCCGCTGCGACAATCCGGGCGAAAAGGTCCATGGCTTCCTGGTATTTTCCCAGATTGCCTTCATCGACCATGGAAACATCGCAGGCCACCAGATACAAATCTTCCTCGCCCATGGATGCGAATAGAGGATTGTCGTTGACCCGGTAGCGGTCCTGCTCTAAGTTTTTGCTGTTCCCCAGGGAGGAAAGATCCGCCAATGTAACATCTTCAAGGCCGGACAGGTTGTTGTAGGCGTCTTCCGAGCAGAGATACAGGAAAGAGGAATCCAGGTAGAAGGTCATATTCAGCCGGGTTTGATAACCGGCATTGACGTCCGTTTGCTGGCTTTCAGAATTGATCTGGTCAAAGTTGATATTGAGGTTTTGATCTCCATCCTTCAGCCCTTGGGAAATCCCTTCCAACTGCTCTGTCATCTCTGTCACCTGCTGGGGGCTATAGGAATTGTCGGCATACAGTACGATTTCCATGTCGTATCGTTCGGGGCTCAAAAACAGATAGAGGCACAACGCCGCAAATAACACTGCCGCTGCAATCAGTATAATCCGCACTTTGTATTGATAGAAGAAGTTGGACACCTTTTCTCCTGCTGTGGCAGGTTGGGTGTGAGCACCTTCCTGGGGAGTGTTGGGAATCACTTGGTTTCGCTCTTCTTGACTGGAAGCGTTGACCAGCTGCTGATGTTTTTGGCGCAACTCCACCCATTCATTTTTTCGACGGTTTAATTCTTCAAAGTCTTTGTTGTCGACTGCCATGTATTTCATCCTTTATCATGAGATATGTTCATTATACCACGCCGCGGGAAAAAAGTGTTATGATTTTGCAAAATTTGTTGACATTCAAAAGATGGAACTGTGGAAACTTCTGAAAATCAAAAATGAGCTCCGTGCCGTGAATTGACAGCAGAAATAACGCTGACTATAATAATTAGAGTTCTAATAATAAGAATTCAAATTAAGGAGAAGGAGCCATGGAACCGAATTTTCACTATCAAATCATGGTGGCCCACACCGATTTTCAAAAAAAGGTGTTGAACCGGCTGCGGAAAGCCGGCCTGACGGCAGGGCAGCCTAAAGTGTTGGACTATCTGAAAGACCACAACGGCGCCAATCAGAAAGCCATTGCTCAAGGCTGTCACATGGAGCCGGCTTCGGTAAGCAGTGTACTGGCAGGTATGGAACACGCCGGGTTGATTTCCCGCCAGGCCGAGCCCGGAGACCGCCGGAGCCTGCGGGTTTATCTCACTCCCTTGGGGGAGGAAAAGAGCCGGTTGACCCAGCAGGTGTTTGGGGAGTTGGAAGCTCAGGCATTGCGGGGAATCCGCGATACACAGCGCCGGGAATTGATTGCGTTGTTGGTTCAGGTGGCGGAAAATTTAAAGGACGAGAAAGGGGAAGCAGAATGAGTGAAGCAAAAGCAGGGAAAAGGAGCCCCAAGGAGTTGGGACTGCGGTACGGTATTTTTCTCATCGGACTATTTATCAATTCCCTTGGAGTGAGCTTGATTACCAAGGCCAATCTGGGAACCTCTCCCATTTCTTCCATTCCGTATGTGTTGAGTTTGGAGTTCCCGTGGTCTATGGGCGTGTTCACCATCCTCTTTAATGTGTTGTTGGTGCTCTTCCAGTTGATTTTGCTGCGGAAAAAGTTTAAGCCGGAATACTGGCTTCAGATTCCGGTGGCCATCCTCTTTGGATGGTTTATTGATCTGACCATGATGCTGTTAGGCTGGATGAATCCCCAAGGCTATCTGCTGGAAGCGGTGAGTCTGCTTATCGGCTGCGCTGTGTTGGGCTTTGGGGTGTACTTAGAGGTATTGGCGGATGTGGTGATGCTGCCGAAGAACAACTGCAGCATTTTGAGGAAGAATATGA
>DVGY01000173.1 GCA_018712465.1 Candidatus Egerieicola pullicola
ATTTTTATAGCACAAGCCAAAAGCAAAACCACCAAAAAGGCTGCTAAATTCAAGATAATACTATCCTGAACAAAATAAGTGACTTCGCTCGAATAAACTCCAGAAGTGCTGATAAGGCTTAAAAAGGCAAGATAAAATAAAATTAAGAAAAAAAGCCCCAACACTACATATTGGTAAAATTTAGGTATACCTCTCTGAAAAAAACACAATACCTTCTTCAACAAATTCTCTCTACTCCTTTCCAAAGAAAACCTTACGCCGCCTGCTGGGAGGCCGCCGGTTTCCAGAACTGTTCCGGAATTACCGCGCTGACTACCTGGTCAATGTACTCCATGGAGAAGGAGGAGGTGTTGCTGCGCACTCCATGGGCCAGGGCCAAGTCGTTGCTGTATTGGCTGTAAAGGTACAGGCGAATGTTTTTATACCCGGAATCGTAATGGGTGATTACCGGTTCAAAGGAGACATTGTCTACAGTGACGGTATCGGTGTCGTAATGCTTGGTGAGGGTGTAGTTGAGCATGCCGCCGATCATCCGCATCCCCTGGTCCTGAGCGGAGATAAAGTTGCCCAGCGAATAGATCACCAGGCCCTGTTCCCCGTCGTATTTCGGCAGATACTCCATAGTTTGCAGCACATGGGGATGGTGGCCCAAAATCACATCAGCCCCCCAGTTGAGCATTTTCTGGGCCAGATCCCGCTGTTCCTGGGTGGGTTCGGTAGCGTATTCGTTGCCCCAATGGACATTTACCACCACCACATCGCAGACCTTTCGAGCCGCTTCAATTTTTGCCTTTAACAAATCCTCCTCGGAGGTGAGGATATAGGTGAGCTGGCTGCCCTCCGGCAGGCTCAGGCCGTTGGTGTAGCTGGTGGCTCCCACGTAACCGATCTTCAGGCCGTTGACGGTATTGCTTTCCACCTGATAAAACTCTTCCGGATTGCGGTAGGCCCCAGTATGCACCACTTCGGTTTTACTGTCCCAATATTGCAGGGTGGCGTCCAAACCATCGGAGCCCATATCCAGCATGTGATTGTTTGCCAGATTAAATACATCAAACCCCAAAGCAATCATCTGATCTCCCAACGTTTGCGGAGAATTGAAGAGAGGATAGCTGGAAGGCGGGTCAATGCCGTCCATCACCGTCTCCTGATTGATGGTGGCTACGTCCGCCTGAGCAATTCGGTCCGCCACATTGGCGTAGGCGGCGGAAAAGTCGTAGTTATTCCCTCCCCCGGCTCGGTCGTTGGCCTGATTATAAATGGAAGAGTGGATGAGATTGTCCCCCACCGAAACAAAACTGACGCTTACCGGATCCGGCGCGGCAGGCTGGCTTTCTTCGGAAAGGGCGGATTCCGGCTGGGTATTGGCAGGATCGGCGGCAGGGGAACAGCCGGCCAGGGAAACCAGCATCACCCCGGCACAAAGCAGGGCCAATCCTCTGGGAAAACGAAAACGATTCATGACAGGTTCCTTTCTCAAAAGTTGGAATTTTGTCGAATGCTATGGATATTGTAGCAAAGCAACCGGCACCTGTCAATTATGAAAAAAGCCGGAGCCGGGAAAGCCAATCCCAACTCCGGTTTTCTTTAATTTTCACAACAGCAGAACCTTATTCCGTTTCTGCCAGCATAGCGCCCATATCGTAGAGGCCGGGGGTTTTCTTTTCCAAAAACACCGCCGCATTTACCGCACCCACTGCAAACACCTGCTTGCTGTGGGCTTCATGGGTCAGGGTGATGACCTCGTCCCGTCCGGCAAAGATCACCTGATGTTCTCCCACAATGGTACCGCCCCGGACGGAGTGGATGCCGATTTCATTATGTTCCCGTTTTTTCCGCTGGGCGTGGCGGTCGTACTGGTACACCATATTGCCGCCCATGGTTTCCTGGATGGCATCGGCAATCATCAGGGCAGTGCCGCTGGGGGCGTCCAATTTTTGGTTGTGGTGCTTTTCCACGATTTCAATGTCAAACTGGTCCCCCAGCACCTGAGCGGCCTTCTTGGCCAGGTTCACCAGCAGGTTCACTCCCAAAGACATATTGAAGGAGAAGAACACCGGGATTTCCTTGACGGCGTCCTGAATTTCCTGCTTCTGTTCCGGGGTGTAGCCGGTGGAGCCAATAACCACAGGGGTAAAGTGGCTCTTGGCGTACTCCAGCATTCCTTCCAAAGCGGAGGGGTGGGAAAAGTCGATGATGACGTCCGCCTTTTCTTCCACCTGGTCAAAGCTGGGGTACACCGGAAAATCCCCATAGGCAGCGCCAACCGGATCCACCCCGGCCAGCACGGTGCAGTCTTCCCGGCCAGCAATCACATCGGCAATTACCCGGCCCATGTGGCCGCAAACGCCATTGATGAGAATATGGGTCATAGCGATACTTCCTTTCTTGGTTATCCTTTCCCAAAAAAGGTTCTCCTCGGGGAAAAGCCCAAAGAGAACCTGTTTGTTCCATTACAGCAGTCCCAACGCAGCCATGCTGGCCCGGAGTTTTTCCCGAGGGCCATCGTCCATCTCGCAGAGAGGCATCCGGCAGGGACCGGCGGGGAAGCCCATCATATTCAGCGCTTCCTTTACCGGGATGGGATTCACATCCGAGAAGAGATTGTTAATCAAATCCAGCAGCTTCAACTGCAGTGCAGCGCTTTCCTGCACCTTGCCGTCAAAGTAGAGCTGGCAGATGTCGTGGGCTTCCTTAGGCATCAGGTTGCTCAGCACCGAGATCACACCGATGCCGCCCAAGCTCAGCAGCGGCACAATCTGATCGTCGTTGCCGGAATACACATCCAGATCATCCCCGCAGAGATGACGGATCTTTGCCACCTGGCTGATGCTGCCGCTGGCTTCCTTCACCGCCACGATGTTGGGGTGCTTGGAGAGTTCCTTCAGGGTCTCCGGAAGGATATTCACCCCGGTGCGGCTGGCCACGCTGTAAACGATCATGGGCAGATTGACCGCATCCGCCACCGTAAGGTAATGGCGGATCAGGCCCTTCTGAGAGCACTTATTGTAGTAAGGGGTGACCAACAGCAGGCCGTCCACTCCCATTTTTTCCGCTTCCTGGCTCAGTTCCAGGCAGTAGGCGGTGTCGTTGCTGCCGGTGCCCGCCACCACCGGAATCCGGTGATTGACCTGGGCCACGGTAAACTGGATCACCCGGCGGTGTTCCTCGTCGGTGAGGGTGGAGGATTCCCCGGTGGTACCGCAGACGATAATGGCGTCGGTACCGCCCTGCACCTGCTGCTCAATGAGCTGGCCCATGGCTTCGTAATTTACCGAACCGTCGGCGTTCATAGGGGTGACGATAGCCACGCCGGCACCGGTAAAGATTCTATTCTTGGTCATATTGAAACCTTCTTTCCGAAATCAAAGGGGTTTGGATCAATCCATCCAGCCCTGGTCGGCCAACAGTTCCGCCAACAGCACCGCGCCGCCGGCTGCACCCCGAAGGGTGTTGTGGGACATGCAGACGAACTTGTAGTCGTACTGACTGTCTTCCCGCAACCGTCCGATGGAGATGGCCATGCCGTGCTCCAGTTCCCGAGCGGTTTTGATCTGGGGCTGGTCGTTTTCTTCAAAGTAGTGCAGGAATTGTTTGGGGGCGCTGGGGAGGTTGCGCTTCTGAGCTTCTCCCACAAAGCTGGCCCAATCCTCCTTGATCTGCTCAATGGAGGGCTTGTTTTCAAAGGACATAAACACCGCAGCGGTGTGGCCGTCACTTACCGGCACCCGCAGGCACTGGGTGGTGATAGAGGGGCCATCAGCGTCCACAATCACGTCGCCCTCAATGTGTCCCCACAGCTTCAAGGGTTCCTTTTCGGATTTTTCTTCTTCCCCGCCGATATAGGGGATCAGGTTATCCACCATCTCCGGCCAGCGTTCGAAGGTTTTGCCGGCGCCGCTGATGGCCTGGTAGGTAGTGGCCAGCACCTTGGTCAAGCCGTATTTGCGCAGGGGATGCAGAGCGGGAACGTAGCTCTGCAGAGAGCAGTTGGATTTCACGGCGATAAAGCCCTTCTTGGTGCCCAAACGCTTGCGCTGAGAAGGGATGATGGCGGTGTGTTCCGGGTTGATTTCCGGCACCACCATGGGCACGTCGGGGGTGTGGCGGTGGGCGGAGTTGTTGCTCACCACCGGGCACTCTGCCTTGGCGTAGGCTTCTTCCAAAGCCCGGATCTGGTCCTTGGGCATATCCACGGCGCAGAACACAAAGTCCAGCCCGTCGGCCACTTCCTCTACCTTAGAGGCATCCAGTACCACCATCTTTTTCATGCTTTCCGGCACCGGGGTGCTCATGCACCAGCGGTCTCCCAGGGCTTCTTCATAGGTCTTGCCGGCGCTGCGGGCGCTGGCGGCTAATTTTTTCACGGTAAACCAGGGGTGGTTTTCCAACAGGGTTGCAAAGCGCTGACCCACCATACCGGTAGCGCCGATGATTCCCACTTGATACTGCTTCATCGCTATGATACCTCCATTCAAATTCCGGCAAGAAAAAAACCGGTTTACAAAAACCGGCGCATCTTAGGTATTGGTTACCCGATCCACGTTTCCGGCAGTTTGCCTTCGCCGGATCGGTGGATAGCGCTCCATCATACTCTATGATGACAATGGTACACTTGTTCAATGCACCATCAGGGACCCTGCTGCCCTGCAAGGCTCCTTCGGCAGCGTTTCCTTTCCCCCGTTCCGGCAGGTGCTTCCATGAGAGCCGGGGTACTGATAAAAGCCGCAACCTCTATCCGATTTCTATGCCCCTATCATACCATCCTAGGGGGCGGATGTCAACTATTTTTGCACTGGCAATTGCGATCCGGAAATTTCAGGAAAAGCCGCAGTTTTCCCGGGCATGATTTGTTTGACAGAATCCACCGCCTTTGCTACAATGGGCTTAATTGAAGTTAAAGAAGGAAAGCGCAAACCATGAAAACACATGATTTTTATTACGATCTGCCCAAAGAGCGGATTGCCCAAACCCCGGTGGAGCCCCGGGACCACTCCCGGCTGCTGGTGATGGACCGGTTCACCGGAGAGATGGAGCACCGCCACTTTTACGACATTGTAGACTATCTCCGTCCCGGAGACCTGCTGGTCATCAACGATTCCCGGGTGCTCCCCGCCCGGCTGTACGGGGTGAAGGAGGACACCGGCGCCCACATGGAGCTGCTGCTGTTGGAGCAGAAGGAAAACCAGGTGTGGGAATGCCTGGCCAAACCCGGCAAAAAAGCCAAACCCGGCACCAAACTGATCTTCGGGGACGGCCTGCTCACCGGAGAAGTGGTGGAAGTGAAGGAAGACGGCAACCGGATGGTGCAGTTTACCTGTGACGGCAACTTTTATGCAGTGCTGGACCAGATCGGCCAGATGCCCCTACCCCCCTACATCACCGAAAAGCTCCAGGACAAAGAGCGCTATCAGACGGTATATTCCAAGGAACTGGGCAGCGCCGCCGCCCCCACCGCCGGACTGCACTTCACCCCGGAACTGATGGACAAAATCCGGGCTATGGGGGTGGACTTTGCCTCAGTGACCCTGCACGTAGGGCTGGGCACCTTCCGTCCGGTGAAGGCGGAAGAGGTCACCGACCACAAAATGCACTCGGAGCACTGCCTGCTGCCCCAAGAAACAGCAGACAAGATTTTGAAAACCAAGGCAAACGGGGGACGGGTGATTGCCGTGGGCACCACCAGCTGCCGGACCTTGGAAAGCGTAGCCACCTTTACCGGCAAGATCCAGCCTTGGGAGGGGTACACCGACATCTTCATCTACCCCGGATACGAATTTAAGGTGCTGGACGGACTGATTACCAACTTCCATCTGCCGGAAAGCACCCTGATTATGCTGGTCAGCGCCTTTGCCGGCCGGGAACACATTTTACACGCCTATGAGGAGGCGGTGAAACTGGAATACCGGTTCTTCTCCTTTGGGGACGCCTGTCTATTCATTTAAGGAGGTCTTTGATGTACACCTTACTATCCCAGCAGGGGCTGGCCCGGCGGGGACGGCTGGACACCGTTCACGGCGTAGTGCAGACCCCGGTATTTATGAATGTAGGCACCGCCGCCGCCATCAAGGGCGGGGTTTCCTCCTACGACCTGGTGGACTTAAAATGCCAGGTGGAACTGTGCAACACCTACCACCTTCACATCCGCCCCGGAGACGAGCTGATCTATCGCCGGGGAGGCTTACATAAATTCATGGGCTGGGAGCGGCCCATCCTCACCGACAGCGGGGGATTCCAGGTCTTTAGCCTGGCCTCCCTGCGGAAGATCAAGGAGGAAGGGGTCACCTTCCACAGCCATGTGGACGGACGAATTTTATTTATGGGGCCGGAGGAAAGCATGCAGATCCAGTCCCATTTGGGCTCCACCATCGCTATGGCTTTTGACGAATGCGTGGAAAACCCCGCCCCCTACGAATACGCCAAACAGAGCTGCGCCCGAACGGTGCGGTGGCTGAAACGGTGCAAGGCGGAGATGGAACGTCTCAATGCCCTGCCGGAAACCCTCAATCCCCAGCAGAAGCTGTTCGGCATCAACCAGGGATGCACCTACGACGACCTGCGGATCCAGCACATGAAGCAGATCGCCGAATTAGATTTGGACGGCTACGCCATCGGAGGGCTGGCGGTGGGAGAACCCACCCAGGAGATGTACCACATTTTGGATGTGGTGCTGCCCTACGCTCCCAAGGACAAACCCCGGTATCTCATGGGAGTTGGCACCCCCTCCAACATCATTGAAGGGGTGGCCCGGGGCATTGATATGTTCGACTGCGTCATGCCCAGCCGCAACGCCCGTCACGGCCATCTGAACACCTGGGAAGGCATCCGCAACATTCTAAACGCCAAGTACGCTGAGGACGACCGTCCCATCGACGAAAGCTGCGACTGCCCCACCTGCCGCCGCCACAGCCGCGCTTACCTGCGCCACCTGTTTAAAGCCAACGAATTGCTGGCGATGCGGCTGGCGGTCATGCACAATCTCTATTTCTACAACACCCTGATGGAGCGGATCCGGGACGCCTTGGATAGCGGAACCTTTGAAGAATTCCGCCGCACCTATTCCGGCCGGTTGGATCAGCGGATTTAACGCCAGCAAAAAGGAGGACCCCATGAATTTTGACCTTCTCTGTCAACGCCTCCTGCCGCAAGAAGTGCAGGAAGAAGTATATCGAATTGACCAAACCTACAACCACCCAGCCATGGAGCCCTACTGGCGCCGGTTACTGGCGCCGAAACAGTGGAAGGTGGGCCTTCAAAAACTGACCCAAGCATTTGGGGAAGATCCCAAAGGCTTTCAAATGCTGACCTGCCAGCTTTACTGTTCTCTCAACACCTACCGCCAATACCGGCAGAAGAGGATTCCGGAAGAAATTTTTTGGGACACCATGGGATTCATCCCCCGGATGCTGGAATGGCAGAAAAAGTATTACGGCGAGTATGCCTACACCTGGGGCTGGTGGCTTCCCCGGCAGCTTTCCCTCTGCGAATTCCGGATTGGAGAGCTGGAATTTGAGCGGATCAAAACCCCGGAAGGGCCGGTGATCTCCCTGCACATCCCCTCCGACGCCAAGCTGGAGCCAAAACTGCTGCGAAACTCGGTGCGGCAGATGGAGCGGTTATTTTTACTTCACTATACCGACTTTTATCTGGCGCCGGTCATGTGTGAATCCTGGATGCTTTCCCCGGCGCTGCAGGAGCTGCTGCCGGAACAATCCAGACTGCGGCAGTTCCAGAGCTGCTTTGAAATCCAAAGTGTGGATTGGGACAGCGATGCAGTGCTGGACTGGGTCTTCCCCGGGCCGAAAGCGCCCTATGAGCAGCTTGCCGAAACCACCTCCCTGCAGCGGGCCATGAAGCAGTATCTGCTGGAAGGGAAAAAGATAGGCTGGGCCAAGGGAACGTTAAAAGGATTTTAAAGCCAGCCTCTCCTCCCACAATCCATCCGATTTCCCCCGCTTCCTTCCCTGGGAGCGGGGTTTATTGGTTCCAATCACCTGGTCCCGGGACAAAACAGCCCCACTGTGCCGTTCTTTGAGAGCAAATAATCTTTCCCCAAACCCTTCCCATTTCCCTGGGAATGTGGTATGATACCAGAAAGCATTTCGTATGATTCTAAAACAAACCAGAAAGGGAGTTTTGAATGGAAAGCGTTTTATTCTGTATCAAATCCTTTTTGCTGGGGATCGTAGAGGGCATCACCGAATTTCTGCCCATCTCCTCCACCGGCCATTTGATTGTATTTGAGGACATTCTCAGCTTCAATGCTTCCCAGCAATACATCAACACCTACTCTTATGTGATCCAGCTGGGGGCCATTTTGGCGGTCATTGTACTGTACCGGAAAAAGATCCTGCGCACCTTACAGCACTTTTTCCCCAAAAAGGAAAACGGCGTGTTGGTGCGGCCCTATGCCCAAACCGGTTTGCGGTTTTGGGTGATGCTGGCCATCACCTGCATTCCCGGCTTCATCGGGGTAATGCTGCTGGGGGACATCGCAGACACCTATCTGTTTAATCCGGTCAGCGTTTCCATTGTGTTGGCGCTGGGGGGCGTGGCCATGATTTTGGCGGAAAAGTTCTGCAAAAAGGCCCCCATCACCCCCCAGAACGAAGGGTGGCTTCAGGTGAGTGTCAAGCAGGCCATTATCATCGGCTGCTTCCAGTGTCTGTCCATCATCCCCGGCATGAGCCGCAGCGCCTCCACCATCATCGGCGGCTGGTTTGCAGGGCTGAGCACCACCGCCAGCGCGGAGTTTTCCTTCTTCCTGGCCATCCCGGTGATGGTGGGGATGAGCGGATTGAAACTGATCCAGCTGGGCGGCTTCGGCGCCATGAACACCACCGAATTGGTGAGCTTAATCGTGGGATTTGTGGTGAGCTTTGTGGTGGCGCTGTTTGTGGTGAAGAAGTTCATCTCCTTCCTGCAAAAGAAACCCATGACGGTGTTTGCCATCTACCGCATTGCCTTCGGCGTCTTTGTGCTGATCCTGGCTCTCTGCGGCATTGTCAGCTTCACGGCGGCGGAAGCGTAAAAATTCAAACGTCATCTAACTAGGGGTGTTTTCCAAAGGGAAGCACCTCTTTTCTTTTTGTCATACTACTTTCTCTTTGGTAAGTACCTTTCTCAAAGGACGGTACTTGTATTTTCCTAAGCAGACTGGTATCCTAAAGAAAACGGGAATAGTCCCAAAAACGGAGGTAATTTTCATGAAAAAAGAACTGGGCGTCAAGCCTTACCTGTTCCCCATGCCGGTGCTGATGATCGCCACCTACGGCCAAGAGGGCAAAGTGGATGTAATGAACATGGCCTGGGGCGGCATCTGCGCAGAAAACATGGTGGCCTTAAACATCGACGAGGACCACAAAACCGCCAAAAACATCAAGGAAAGAATGGCCTTCACCCTGAGCATTGCCGACCTGGACCATCTGGCGGAAGCGGACTTTTTCGGCATTGCCACCGGCAACAAGATGGAGGACAAATTTGAGCGCAGCGGTCTCCACGCCGTGAAAAGCAGCAAGGTGGACGCCCCCATTGTGGAAGAGTTCCCCTTGACCTTGGAGTGCAAGGTAGCAGAATTACAGCACACCGCCTACGGC
>DVGY01000174.1 GCA_018712465.1 Candidatus Egerieicola pullicola
CCGAGCCAATGGCATAGGCGGATGGACCAAGAGTTTTGCAAAACCCATTGCCATTATGGTACCTATCAATATTTTGGAGGTATTCATTCGTCCGCTTTCTCTGTGTATGCGGTTGTTCGGCAACATTGCCGGCGGTTTTGTAATTATGGAACTCATCAATTGCCTGTGCAAATTTGTGATTCCGATTCCCTTCAGTTTATTCTTTGACGTCTTCGACGGTCTGATCCAAGCTTACATTTTCTGTATGCTGACTTCCCTTTTTACCAGCGAACAGATCGGCGAAGAAGCACCGCCTAAGCGCAGGCGGAAGGCAAAAAAAGCGCAAGTAAAAGCATAACAATGAGAAAAAGCTATTAAAAGAAACGAAAGGAGTTCTCAATCATGGAAGGACTTATTGCAATTGGTGCAGGTATTGCTGCTCTGGCCGGTATCGGCGGCGGTGTTGGTATTGGTATTGCCACTGGCAAAGCTTGTGACGCTGTGGCTCGTCAGCCTGAAGCGGACAGCAAAATCACCAAGACTTTGCTGTTGGGCGCTGCTCTGGCAGAAGCTACCGCAATTTACGGCCTGGTCGTGGCCTTGGTCATCCTGTTCGTGGTGTAATGAGGATGCGTTTCACTTTTACAGAAAGGACAGGTGGAGCAGATGCTGAGTATTGATCTATGGAGTATTCTGGCGACCATCGTCAACATTCTGGTTTTGTGTTTAGTGGTTAAGTTCTTTCTGCTTAAGCCCATCCATAACATCTGGAAGCGCCGGCAGGATCTCATCGACGGACAGCTGCAAAACGCCAGCGACACCCAGGCAAAAGCCAACGAGTTAAAGGCGCAGTATGAGGAAAAGCTTTCCGGCGCCAAGGAGACTTCCCAGCAGATGGTGGAACAAGCCAAGGCAGATGCCAAGGCGGAATACGACCGCATCCTGCAGGAAGCCGACGAAAAGGCTTCCCGTATGCTGGACGACGCCAAAAAGAGCATTGATTTGGAACGGGAAAAATCCCTTCGGCAAGCGGAAGGTCAGATCGCCGCTTTGGCTGTAGATGCCGCCGCCAAGATGATGGGGCAGACAGCCAACGAAAAACACAACCAGGAACTGTACAACCAGTTCTTAGCTCAGGCAGGTGATACCCTTGACGAAAGTGACTCCAACCGCGGTTAATTACGCAGAAGCCTTATATGAGCTGAAGATTCCTCTCACTGCTGTCCAAACGGCAGAAGAAATTTTCAGCGGCAATCCTCAGCTGCAAAAGGCGCTGGAAAACCCTGTGGTATCGCAAGGGGAGAAAGACGCTTTGATTCCTCGGATCTTTCCTAAGGAAAGCGTCAACCTGCTTCGGGTACTGTGCAGCCACAGCTGCATCCGGCTGCTCAGCCAGGTGCGGCAGGCCTACGAGGACTTAATCCGGCAGAAAAATCAGGTGCTGCGGGCTACTTTGACCTGCGTCACCCCGCCGGATGGGGCAACCCAGGCGCGGCTGACAGAGTTTATCCGCAAAAAACATCACGCCAACGAGGTGGAATTGGATATCGTCCAAGATTCCTCGCTGGTGGGGGGCTTTATTCTCTCTTGCGGCGATTCCATCTATGACTGGAGTCTATCCGGGCGGATCCAGAGAATGAAGCAGACATTGACCCGGAGGTGAATTTTTTGAGTACCATCAGTTCAGACCAGATCATTTCGATCTTAAAAGAAGAGATTAAAAACTACGATTTGCTCACCGGCGAACAGGAAACCGGTACCGTCATCTCCGTGGGAGACGGCGTGGCCACCATCTACGGCATGGACCACGCAGAATATGGCGAGATCGTAGTCTTTGAAGACGGCACCAAAGGGATGGTGCAGACCATTCGCCAAAACGAGATCAGCTGCATTTTGTTTGGCAAAGACACCGACATCGAGGAAGGCACCAAAGTTTCCCGGACCAAGCGCCGGGCCGGTATCCCGGTGGGAGAAGGTTTCTTGGGCCGGGTGGTCAACGCCTTGGGCGCTCCCATCGACGGCAAGGGAGACATCCAAGCCGCCGACTACCGTCCCATTGAAAACGACGCACCCCGGATTATGGACCGGAAATCGGTGGATACCCCGATGGAAACCGGTATTTTGGCCATCGACTCCATGTTCCCCATCGGCCGCGGCCAGCGGGAATTGATTATCGGCGACCGTCAAACCGGCAAAACTTCCATTGCGGTAGACGCTATCTTAAACCAAAAGGGCAAGGACATGATCTGTATCTATGTTGCCATCGGCCAAAAGGCCAGCACCATTGCTCAGATCGTCAATACCTTGAGCCAAAACGGCGCCATGGATTACAGCATCGTGCTGGCAGCGACCGCTTCGGAACCTGCTCCGGTGCAGTATGTGGCTCCCTACTCCGGCACCGCCTTGGCGGAATACTTTATGTACCAAGGCAAGGACGTGCTGATCGTCTACGACGACCTTTCCAAGCACGCGGTGGCTTACCGTGCTTTGAGCCTGCTGCTGGAACGCAGCCCCGGACGGGAAGCTTATCCCGGCGACGTGTTTTATCTCCACTCCCGTTTGCTGGAACGTTCCAGCCGTTTGAGCGACGAGCTGGGCGGCGGTTCCATTACCGCCCTGCCTATCATTGAAACCCAGGCCGGCGACGTGTCCGCCTACATCCCCACCAACGTGATTTCCATCACCGACGGTCAGATCTTCCTGGAAAGCGATTTGTTCTTCTCCGGTATGCGGCCTGCGGTGAACGTGGGCTTGTCGGTATCCCGTGTAGGCGGCGCCGCGCAAAGCAAGGCGATGAAAAAGGCCTCCGGCAGCATCCGAATCGACCTGGCTCAGTACCGGGAAATGGAGTCCTTTACGCAGTTCTCCTCCGACCTGGACGCCACCACCAAGGAACAGCTGCAATACGGCCAAGGCCTGATGGAACTGCTGAAGCAGCCCCTGGCCCACCCGCTGAGTATGCCCCAGCAGGTTATTACCCTTTGCGTCGCCTGCAATAAGGTAATGCTGGATGTTCCTGTAGAGCGTATCAAGGGCTTCCAGGAAAGCTTGCTTCGGTTCTTTGACACCCAGCATCCGGAAATTATCCAGGAACTGGACGAGAAAAAGGTGTTGACTCCTGAATTGACCCAGACCATCCTGGATCTGGCCAAAGAATTTAAGGACAGGTGGTAACCGATGGCCAACACCAGAGAAATCAAAAGCCGGATGAAGAGCATTCAGGACACCATGAAGATCACCAACGCTATGTATATGATCTCGTCCTCCAAGCTCAAAAAGGCTAAGGATAACTTGGCCCACACCGAGCCTTATTTCTACAACCTTCAGTGGGCCATTGCCCGCATTATGCGGCACATTCCCGACGTGCAGAGCCCCTACTTTATTGATGACCATCTGGACATCCCTCCGGAAAAAGAACGGGTGGGGTACATTGTGGTTACCGCCGATAAAGGTTTGGCGGGAAGCTACAACCACAACGTCATCAAGCTGGTGGAGCAGCGGCTGCAGCGGCCGGGAGAAAAAACCTTCTTCATTGTGGGGGAACTGGGCCGGCAGTACTTTAACCATGCCGGAATTCCCATTGAGGAACAGTTCCACTACACGGTGCAGAATCCCACCTTGGGCCGTACCCGCACCATTGCGGAACGGGTCATGGAATACTACACTCAGGGCAAATTAGACCGGGTGTATATCATCTACACCAAAATGATTAACAGCATGTCTTCCCAGCCGGAACTGATCCGTTTGCTGCCTTTGCGGAAAGCGGATTACCTGCCCAAGGTCATGGACCTGAAGGGTACCCCCGGCGAGTTAGTGGATATGCTTCCTTCCCCGGAAGAGCTGTTGGACCACATTGTGAAAAACACTGTGGCAGGCTTTATCTACAGCGCTTTGGTGGAAAGCTACGCCAGCGAGCAGAACGCCCGTATGTTGGCCATGCAGTCCGCCACCGACAGCGCAAAAGAGATGCTCAAAGACCTGAACATCGTGCTCAACCGGGTGCGTCAAGCCAGCATCACCCAGGAAATCACCGAAGTGATCAGCGGCGCAAGGGCGCAAAAGAACAAGAAGTGAGAGGAGGTTTCCTCACATTCTGTGAGAATCGGATATGGAATTGAAAGGTAAAATTGTCCAGGTGATGGGTCCTGTGGTGGACGTGCACTTTGAGGGAGACAAGCTTCCCAAAATCAAGGACGCCCTGACCGTCAATCTGGACGGAAAACGCCTGGTGATGGAAGTTGCCCAGCATACCGGCAACCATGTGGTGCGCTGCATCATGCTGGCTTCCAGCGAAGGGCTGTACCGGGATATGGAGGTCACTGCTACCGGCGCCGGTATTTCGGTACCGGTGGGCGAAAAGACCCTGGGACGGTTGTTTAACGTCTTGGGAGACACCATGGACGGCGGCCCCTCCCTGGACAGCGAAGAACACTGGGTTATTCACCGGGATCCTCCCTCCTTTGAGGATCAGAGCCCGGTAGTAGAAATCCTGGAAACCGGCATCAAGGTTATCGACCTGCTGGCCCCCTACGCCAAGGGCGGTAAAATCGGCCTGTTCGGCGGCGCTGGCGTAGGTAAAACTGTGTTGATTCAGGAGCTCATCCGCAACATTGCCACCGAACACGGCGGCTACTCCATCTTCACCGGTGTTGGTGAACGTTCTCGGGAAGGCAACGACCTGTGGACAGAAATGAAGGAGTCCGGCGTATTGGAAAAAACCGCATTGGTCTTCGGTCAAATGAACGAGCCTCCCGGAGCCCGTATGCGGGTAGCGGAAACTGGTTTGACCATGGCGGAATATTTCCGTGACCGGGAACATCAAAACGTGCTGTTGTTCATCGACAACATCTTCCGTTTTGTGCAGGCCGGTTCTGAAGTTTCCGCTTTGCTGGGCCGGATGCCTTCTGCGGTAGGTTATCAGCCCACCCTGGCTACGGAAATGGGCGAACTCCAGGAACGGATCGCCTCCACCAAAAACGGTTCCGTCACTTCGGTGCAGGCCGTTTACGTCCCTGCCGACGACTTGACCGACCCCGCCCCTGCCACCACCTTTGCTCACCTGGACGCCACCACCGTGCTGTCCCGTAAAATCGTGGAACAGGGCATCTACCCCGCTGTGGACCCCTTGGAATCCACTTCCCGGATTCTGGAGCCCGATGTGGTGGGAGAAGAACACTATCGGGTTGCCCGTCAGGTGCAGGAGATCCTGCAAAAGTATCGGGAACTCCAGGACATCATCGGCATTCTGGGTATGGAGGAACTGTCCGACGAGGACAAGACCACCGTTTACCGTGCCCGTAAAATCCAGCGTTTCCTGTCTCAGCCCTTCCACGTAGCGGAAACCTTTACCGGTGTTCCCGGCAAATATGTGCCGTTAAAGGACACCATCGCCGGGTTTGCCGCCATTGTGCGAGGCGAAATGGACGATTATCCTGAAGCTGCCTTCTTTAATGTAGGCACCATCGAGGATGTCAAGGAAAAGGCGAAACAGCTCACCGGCAACGCCAACGCTTAAGGTACAAGGAGGATTCCAATGCCCAACACGTTTAGTTTGAAGATCGTAGCCACCGACCGGGTGTTCTACGATGGGCGCTGTGAGATGCTCACCGTACCGGCGCTGGATGGAGAATTTACCA
>DVGY01000175.1 GCA_018712465.1 Candidatus Egerieicola pullicola
ATCGCCAAGCGCCAGCTCACCAACACCAATGTCCCCATCACCGCCATTGCCGCCAATATGGGCTTTTCCGACAGCCACAATTTCTCCACTGCCTTTAAAAAGATCGTGGGGATGTCTCCCCGGGAATACCGAAAAGAGTACCGGGAATAAGCCGAAAAATCCTACAAAAAAAGCGTACCGCAGTCTTTTTGCAGTACGCTTTTCATTTTGTTTTCTTATACCATGCCGCCGTTGACGCCCAGCACCTGACCGGTGATGTAGCTGGCCTGATCCGATGCCAAAAATACCGCTGCCGCCGCCACCTCTTCCGGCCTGCCCAGCCGTTCCATAGGGACGGTTTTGCAAAATTCCGCCAATTCTTCCTGGGAGTAGCAGGCATTCATGGGGGTGTCGATGGCGCCGGGAGCAATGCAATTCACCCGGATACCATTTAGCGCCAATTCCTTGGCCAACGCCTTGGTCAACCCAATGAGCCCCGCTTTGGCGGCGGAGTACACCGCTTCGCAGGCAGCTCCCACCTGACCCCACACCGAGGAGATGTTGAGGATCACGCCTTTCTGCTGGCGGTAAAAGTTGGGAAGCAGGCCGTGGATCATTCGGTAGGCGGATTTTAAGTTGCAGTCCAGGATGTAGTCCCAGTGATCCTCCTCCACATCGGAAAAGAGGATTTCCTCCGCCGCCCCGGCGTTGTTCACCAGCACATCCACCCGGCCAAACCGGTCCAGCACCTGCCGGCAAAGGACTTTGGCTTGTTCCGCCTGGGTCAAATCAGCGCAGAACACCGCACAGTCCTGCCCCAGCGCCAGAATCTGTTCCTTTAACGCCTGGGCCGCCTGTTGTTGGCTGCGGCAATGCACCGCTACGGCATAACCATTTTGGGCAAAGGCCACTGCCATGGCCTGCCCGATTCCGCCGGAAGCTCCAGTAATCAGTACCGTTTTCATCAGCTGATGGGCGCCGCCGTGGCAGCGTCATTGTACTGGTTGGTGTCGCTGGTCAACCCTTCCTGGGCTTCCACCTGAGACACGGTGGATTCAGTGGTGGGAAACGCCACGCTGAGCACCACATATTGATCGGTGTCTACCTTTTGCAGGGTGTAGATCATCGTTTTCTGGGGGGTTTCGTCCAAATGCCGCCCTACGTCCCAGAAGGGTCCCGGGGGAATGTAACCCACCTCTAAGGTGTAGATGTTCATATTTTTGGAGATGTTCAGCACCTCACAGGAATAGGGCAGTACCGATGGGGTGGTGGGAAGGTAGTACACCTGATTTTCCTCGTCGTACACAATGGAAAGATAGCTGTCCTCCACGCTTTGATGGTGAATGTTAGCGTGCTCCCCTAAGATCTGGCGGATGCTGGCTTCAATGTCCGACTGGGGCACAGTGATGTTGCCAAAGGAATCCTCCTGGTAACTGGAGGTGTCCGGATGGTCCAGCAAAAACTGCCACACTCCGGCCCGGATCACTTCCACTTCATCCAGATAGTTCACCGACTCATAGGCGGGCACATCAATAATCACCAAGGGCTCCACTACTTCCGCCAGCGCCTGTTTTTCCCAGGTGTTGTTCACTGCGTTGCCGATCAGTCCCACCAGCCAAACCACCGTAGTCACCAGCCCCACCAAAGCAAACAGCAGGGTGATTACCCCCAGCACCAAAGCACGAGGGCGAAAGGAACGCTTTTGAGCCGTTGCCGGCGCCGCTTCTGCCTGCACCGGCTTGGACGAAATGTCTTGCTTTGCCATAACCTTTCTCCTTTCCTGAGAAACGGTTTTCTTACCGAACCTGGCCGTTTCCGCGAATCACATATTTTACCGTGGTGAGTTCCTTCAGTCCCATGGGGCCTCTGGCGTGGAGCTTCTGGGTGGAGATGCCGATCTCCGCTCCCAATCCAAACTCGCCGCCGTCGGTAAACCGAGTGGAAGCGTTGACATACACCGCCGCCGAATCCACCGCTGCCGTAAACCGGTCGGCGCTGTTCAAATCCTTGGTGACGATGCACTCACTGTGGCCGGTGGAGTAGCGGTTGATATGCCGGATGGCTTCCTCTACGCTGCCCACCACCTTGCAGGAGATGATGTAATCCAAAAATTCCTTGCCGTAATCCTCTTCGGTAGCCGGCACCGCCAGATCCCCCAAAATCTTGCAGGTCTCTTGGCAGCCCCGGATCTCCACGTTCTTCTCTGCCAGTTTCTTTTGACACATAGGCAGGAAGGTTTGGGCCACGTCCCGGTGCACCAGCAGGCTTTCCGCCGCATTGCAAACGCTGGGGCGGCTGGTTTTGGCGTTGAACACAATGTTGACCGCCATTTCCAGATCGGCAGTGGCATCCACGTAAATGTGGCAATTGCCGGTTCCGGTTTCGATCACCGGCACGGTGGCGTTTTCCACACAGGAGCGGATCAAGCCGGCGCCGCCCCGGGGAATCAGCACATCCAGCAAACCGTTTAACTTCATCATTTTGGTAGCGGTCTCCCGGCTGGTGTCCTCCACCAACTGGATCAGTTCTTTGGGCAGGCCGCATTCTTCCAGAGCCTGCTGCATCAGGCGGACAAAAGCCAGATTGGAACGGTAGGCTTCTTTGCCGCCCCGGAGCAACACCGCGCTGCCCGCTTTCAAACAGAGCGCTGCGGCGTCCACTGTAACGTTGGGACGGGATTCGAAGATGATGCCGATGACCCCCATGGGCACCCGGATCCGCTGAATGTTCAGCCCGCTGACCGTGCGGTATCCCTCTACCACCTGGCCCACCGGGTCTTCCAATTTCACCACGTCCAGCACCGAAGCGGCAATGCCCTCAATCCGCTCTTTGGTCAGCAGCAGACGGTCCTGCATCACAGTGGGCATTCCGTTTTCCTTTGCCTGCGCCAGGTCCATGGCGTTGGCTTCCAACACACGGTCCGCCTGTTCCACCAGCACACGGCTGATGGCCGTCAACGCATCGTTTTTCTCTTTGGTGGACAGCAGGGACGCTGCCTGAGAGGCTTGTTTGGCGGCCAAAGCCGCCGCCGTAATATCGTATGCCATGTCAATTCCTCCTTAATTTGTGGTTTATAAAATCATGTTGCCGTCGTTGGGGTAACGGCTTTTATTCTTCAATCGCTGCCGCCGCTGTTCACACTGCTGGACGCTGGGCTGAAACCAGGTGCCTGCAGGCTGACCGTCCAGGATGGTGTAAAGCTGTTCCGGGTGGCTTCCGTTCATAATCAGCATGGGGAAGCCGGCGTCCAGAGCCATTTCTGCCGCATGGATCTTGGTCACCATGCCGCCGGTGCCCAGATGGCTTCCCTGTCCCCCAGCCAAACCCTGAATTTCCGGGGTGATGCCCTCTACATAGGGGATCAGCTTGGCCTCCGGGTTTTTGTGGGGATCTGCGTCAAACAAGCCGTCGATGTCGCTTAAAATCACCAACAGGTCGGTTTCGCAGAGCTTGCCCACAATGGCGGACAAAGTATCGTTGTCGCCGAATTCAATCTCTTCGGTGGAGATGGCGTCGTTTTCATTGACAATGGGAATCACCTTGAGCTGCAGCAGCCGGTTAAAGGTGTTCTCCAGATTCCGGCGGCTGATCTCCCGGTCCACGGTATAACGGGTCATCAATACCTGGCTCACCCGGTGGTTGTACTCCAAAAAGGAGTTGGAATACACCTGCATCAATTCACATTGTCCCACCGAAGCACAGGCCTGAATGGTGGGCATATCGTGGGGACGGCCGGAAAATCCCAGCTCCCCTGCCCCCACGCCAATGGCGCCGGAAGACACCAGCACAATCTCCAAGCCGGTGTTCTTTAAATCGGAGATCACCTCCACCAACTGGTGGATTCTCCGCAAATTCAAAAGGCCGGTGGAATAGGCCAAGGTGGAAGTACCCACCTTGATTACCACCCGCTTGATTTCACTGCAATCCTTCAAACTCCAAACACTCCTTCTTCTCCTGTGCTTTCTCCTGTGCTGCGATGGGCGGCCTGTTCCTCTTTCAGCCATTGCTGTAACCATTGTTGGGCCGCCTCCCGGCTGTACAGCCGCAGGTAGGGCAGCACCACTAAAATGGGAACGATCAAAACGCAGGCCAGCAGCCCCAATATCCCTACGCCCAGCAGCAAAACCCAATGCCGGGCATGACCTTTCATAATCCGGGCGGAAATGCCAAACAGCTGCAAGTAGCTGTGTCCCGGGCGTTCAAAAAACAGATAGGACACCAAAAACAGTTTGGAGCCCAGCCAGAAAAACACCAGCAACCCTGCCGCCAACAGCAAAACCACCACCGTCACCAGCATCTCGTAAAAGGGCTGTCCAAAGCCCTCCCGTCCCAAAGGCACCAACCCGGAGAGCAGACTCAGTGCAGGGCCGAAGCA
>DVGY01000176.1 GCA_018712465.1 Candidatus Egerieicola pullicola
CCTTCAGCCAAGCCTTGATGGTTTCGCTCAGAGCGTCAATCTCCTCTTTCTTGTCCAACACCAAAAAGCCCCAAGGCTGTTCCCCGGAACCGGTAGGAGCCAGAGTGGCGATGTGGATCAGCTCCTCCATGGTTTCTTTGGGGATGAGGCGGTCCTGATAGCGGCGGATGCTGCGGCGAGTGGTTAAATAATCCATCAGTTCCATTTTACGTACCTCCTAGCAGTTAGGTTGGGATGGAAGTATCCGGGTTCTCCCCACTCCATCCAGTAATGGGCATGGCTTCGATCTGCTTCAATTCCCGAGAAGACAGAACCAGCTCCTCCCGGCAGAGGTTTTCCTCCAACCGTTGTTTGGAGGAGGCTTTGGGCAGCACCATCAAATCCTTTTGCAGCAGATAGGCCAGACAGATCCGGGCAGTGCTCACCCCGTGGGCCTGGGCGATTTCTTGCAGCAAGGGATCCTGCAACACTCTGGCTCGTCCCAAGGGGCTCCAAGCCTGGACTAAAATCCCGTTTTGCTTGCAGTAGTCCACCGCTGACCGCTGTAAATAACCGGGATGGCATTCCAGTTGATCCAGCACCGGAGCCACTCCCGTTTCCTCCAACACCTTCAAATGATGGGGCAGGAAATTGCTCACCCCAATGGAGCGCACCAACCCCTGCTTTTGCAGGTCAATCAGCGCCTTCCAGCTTCCCAGCAGAGGGGTCTGCCAATCTTCCGGGCCGTCCTTGGTTCTAGGCCAATGAATCAAAAACACATCCAGATAGCCGCAGTCCAACCGTTTCAAAGAAGCCATAAAGGAAGCAGTTGTTTTATCGTAGCCCAATTCCGTATGCCACACCTTGGAAGCAATCTGGTATTCTTCCCGCTTCAGGCCGCTGTCTTTCAGGGTCTTTCCCACCAGTTCTTCATTAAAGTAATAAGCGGCGGTGTCGAAATAGCGGTATCCGGTCTCCACCGCCAAAGGAAGGGCGGCAGCCATCTCCCCCGCCCGATAGGTGCCAAATCCCACCGCTGGAACCAAAGTGCCGTCAGACAATCGGTATTGTTTCATAGCAATGCCTCCTGATGAAAGAATTTCTACTGCTATTTTACCATAGGCTACTGCCAATTTCCATGAATTTTTTCCGGAATGTTCGAGATTTTCAGCATACCTTCCTATTCTCCTCTGCCGCTTTGACAAAGCCAGCGCCGGTAGTCTATAATGGTTTTACAGAAAGGATGATTTATCGTGATACCCTACGTGATTTGCATCGACCGGGAATACGGTTCCGGCGGCCGGATGATCGGCCAAAAGGTAGCCCAAACCCTGGAAATCCCCTTCTACGACAACCAACTCATGGACTTAATTGCCAAGGAAAGCGGATTGGCTCACGAAACCGTCCAGGATCTGGCAGAGCGGGCTCCGGGCAGCTTTCTCTACAACATTTACACCACCGCCGCCCAATTTTCTCTGGCAGACCAAGTGTTTCTCACCAAGAGCAAAATCATCCGGGATCTTGCCCAAAACCAGTGCTGCGTCATTGTCAGCGCAGCCAGCGACTACATTCTTCGGGAACATCCCCGGGCGCTGAAAGTGTTTTTATGGGCGCCGGTGGAAAGCCGGATCCAGCGGATTCGGGAAGTCTATCATGAAGCGGGAGACAGCGCCGCCGCCCTGCGCAAACAGGACAAAAAGCGGGCCAGCTATTATGAATACAACGCCGTCAGCCAATGGGGCGACCGGAAAAACTACGACCTGGTGCTGAACACCGATCTGGGTCTGGAACTCACCGCCCAGCTCATCCGCCAAGCCGCCCAGCTGAAATTTCAAACCAGTCTGGGACAGCTGTAAGCAAGGGGGAATGGGAAATGTCAGCGGTGAAAAAACCGCCTTTGCGGTGGAGTAACTTCAAGGGCCATCTTCACACCATCCGCAACCACAAACGATTGGTGCGTTCTCTTTGCTTTCGGGCCGGAATGTACAAACAGGGACTGCTTCATGATCTGAGCAAGTATTCTCCGGTGGAATTTTGGGCCGGAGTGCGGTACTACCAAAACGGTACCCGCTCCCCCAACGCCGCCCAGCGGGAACAGCTGGGGTATTCCTTGGCTTGGCTTCACCACAAAGGGAGAAACAAGCACCACCTGGAATACTGGATTGACTACGATATGAACCATATCCAGCCCATGGCCGGATGCGAAATGCCCCTGCGTTATGTAGCGGAAATGACCTTCGACCGGATTGCCGCCTGTAAAAATTACCACGGCGACACCTACACCGATGCCGACGCTTGGGAATACTACAACCATTCCCGCGGCCACTATCTCCTTCATCCCAACACCCAGGCGCTGCTGGAAGAATTTTTGCTGCTTTTAAAGGAGCAAGGAGAAGAGGTTTTGATCCAAGAGATCCGCAAACGGCTCCAAGAACAAAAACGGTGAACTGCTTGCCGCCTATTATGCTGTCATCCCCTGCCGGAATTTCCCGGTAGGGGATTTTTCATTTCAGGCGCTCCGCCGATTCGATAGCGGTTTGGCAGCTGCATCTCTGCAAACCGTGACCATTGTGACATCTTCCAAAAATTTCCTGTAAAGATTGTATAATAATCCTAATAATGAATTGTCTACCATTCCGAATTTGTTGAAATTGCGTGAAATTTTCTGCCCGATATGGTATACTAAGAAAGACAAGGGAATCATTGCGCAAATTGGGACATTTGCGCGGAAACGGAAAATTTCTACGGAAAGGATGCTGAACAATGAGCATGGTAACCATTCAAGGGAAGGGTGTGTATGGAGGCGTTGCCATCGGCCGCATTTCTTTTTACTCCCGGGAAACATTGGTGGTCAAGCGCCGCCACATTGAAGATCCCCAAGCAGAGCTGGAACGGCTGGAGCAAGCCAAAGCCGTCACTCTCCAAGAACTGCAAAAGTTGT
>DVGY01000177.1 GCA_018712465.1 Candidatus Egerieicola pullicola
CCATGGAATGTGGAAGATCCAGCCTTGACTTCCCCGTCTGGAACTGAGTATAATAAGGGTTATAGTCCGATTTGGAAACGGACCAATGTGAATTGGAGGCAAGAGCAACTATGAGCAGAGTATATAACTTCAGCGCAGGTCCCTCCATGCTGCCCCAGGCAGTATTGGAAAAAGCTGCCAGCGAAATGTTGGATTATCAGGGAAGCGGTCAGTCCGTGATGGAAATGTCTCACCGCTCCAAGACCTATCAGGCCATTATTGACGAAGCGGAAGCTTTGTTGCGGGAAGTGCTGAACATTCCTGACAACTACAAGGTCCTGTTTTTGCAGGGCGGCGGCTCCACCCAGTTTGCCATGATCCCCCTGAACCTGAAGAAGAACGGCAAGGCGGATTACGTCATTACCGGTCAGTGGGCCAAAAAGGCTGCGGCGGAAGCAAGAAAATATCTGGATGTCAATGTTGTTGCCTCCAGTGCCGACACCACCTTCACCTACATCCCCAAGCTGGATCCCGCTACCTTCTCCAAGGATGCGGACTACTTCTATATCTGCTTGAACAACACCATCTACGGCACCCACTACAGCCCGGAACAGCTGCCGGATACCGGGGACATTCCCCTGGTCACCGATGCTTCTTCCTGCATCCTCAGCGAGCCCATGGATGTGTCTAAGTTCGGCTTGATCTTTGCCGGCGCCCAGAAAAATATGGGCCCTGCCGGTGTCACCGTGGTCATCATCCGGGACGATCTGATCCGGGAAGTGCCGGAAACTGTTCCCACTATGCTCACCTATAAAATCCATGCCGACAACGGCAGTATGTACAACACCCCGCCCTGCTATTCCATCTACATGGTGAAGCTGGTGCTGGAATGGCTGAAAAATGACATCGGCGGCGTGGAAAAGATGCACGAAATCAACAAAGCCAAGGCGGCTAAACTCTATGAGTTCTTGGACAACAGCAAGCTGTTCAAGGGCACCGTGGAAAAGGACAGCCGCAGCTTGATGAATGTTCCCTTCGTCACTGGGGACAAAGACCTGGACGCTAAGTTTGTGGCGGAAGCTGCCAAGGCCGGTTTGGTGAACCTGAAGGGCCACCGCACCGTAGGCGGTATGCGGGCTTCCATCTACAACGCCATGCCCATGGAAGGGGTCGACGCTTTGATCGACTTTATGAAGAAGTTTGAGGCGGAAAACGCCTGAGTCACCGAAATAAGAGAGAGTGGTTATATCATGTACGACATCCTTTTGATGAACAAGATTTCTCCTGCTGGCCTGTCCCAGCTGGATCCGGCTCAGTATCACTGCGCCGATGATATTGCGGCGCCGGACGCCATTATGGTCCGCAGCGCTGCTCTGCATGAAATGCAGTTCAATCCCAAAACCAAGGCCATTGCCCGTGCCGGTGCCGGCGTCAACAACATTCCCTGCGAGGAATGTGTGAAAAAGGGGATTGTAGTGTTCAACACCCCCGGCGCCAACGCCAACGCCGTAAAGGAATTGGCCATTCTGGGCCTGCTCATCGGTTCCCGGAAGGTGGCCGATGCTTTGGCTTGGGCACAGGGCCTGAAAGGCAACGGCGATCAGGTAGGCAAAATGGTGGAAAAGGGAAAAAGCCAGTTTGCCGGTCCCGAAATCCAGGGTAAGACTCTGGGCGTAGTGGGCTTGGGCGCCATCGGCGTGCTGGTGGCCAATGCCGCGGTGGCTTTGGGTATGAAGGTGCTGGGCTATGACCCCTACCTGGGTGTGAAAAACGCTTGGAGCCTGTCTCCCTCCGTCACCCACGTGGGCAGCTTGGACGCCTTGTTTGCACAAAGCGATTATATCACCCTGCACATCCCCTTTACTCCGGACACCAAGGACACCGTCAATGCCGAAAGCATTGCCAAGATGAAAAACGGCGTGCGGATTTTGAACTTTGCCCGTGGCGCTTTGGTGAACAGCCAGGACATCGTGGCGGCTCTGCAGGAAGGCAAAGTAGCCGCTTATGTCACCGACTTCCCGGATGACACCGTCTTGGGCGTTCCCGGTGTGGTGGCCATTCCTCACCTGGGCGCTTCCACTCCGGAAAGCGAAGACAACTGCGCGACTATGGCGGCACAGGAATTGAAGGAGTACCTGGAAAACGGCAACATCACCAATTCCGTGAACCTGCCCAATGTGTCCAGCCCCAGAACCGGCGATCTGCGGATCTGCGTGATCCATGAAAACGCCAAGGGCATCATCGCTCAGATCACCACCATCCTGGGCGACAGTGACCTGAACATTGAAAACATGGTCAACGCCTCCAAGAAGGAATACGCTTACTCCATCTTCGACATCACCGGCACTCCCACCGGCGACGCTCTGGATCAGATTGCAGCGGTTCCCGGCGTCATTAAAGTCAGAACCATCTGATGGATTCCAGAAACCTACAGTACCCTCGAAACGGCTTTTGCCTGCTCGAGGGTACTTTCTTTTTTCGGACAAAACAGCAAAGCCGCCGGCATTGGGCGGCTCTACTGCAAAACAAGAGAGGAGAAAACATTATTTAAAATAGAAGTGAGCAAAAAGGAAAGGTTCGTCTGCCGGCGGGAAGCGGTGTCAGCCGCTCCCCAGGTTCCGACAGTAAACATTTATCGTGACGGGATCTGAAAGGATCCCTTTGTTTTGTTCTGGCTATAGTATAGCGGGTAATTTTGAAGCCAGTTTGGCAAGGGTGTGGAGAAATTTTGAAAAGCCGGTAAAAGGATTGTGTACAGCAAAAACCAAACTGGCGTTTTACAAAAAAAGCCGCAGCTCCGAAAAAAGGAAAGCTGCGGCCGGGATTTATTGGGCTTGGTTGCAGTATTGCTGTTTGATTTCGTTGATTTTGTTTTGCTGGACTTCTTCCGACGGGTACCAGCCTTTGGCGGCCATTTTGTCGTAAAGATTGCTCTGCATTCCCAAGGAATCGGTCAGCGCCTGTCCGAAGGCTTGGTGGACGCTGAAGGTGGAGGATTCCATGGTGCCGTGCAGAAATAAATCGCAGGCTCCTTTTTCCAGCTGAAGCAGGTTTTCCATTAAGTTGCGGTCATCCATTGTTACCCCTCCTTACAGCAGGTTGAAAAATGTTTGAAAGATCTGCTGATGCTTTTGGGCCATCTCCTGCACACAGGATTTCAGTTCTCCGTCCTGGAGCTGTGCCGCCGTTTCTTTGCACTGGGTCTGAAAGTATTGTTCGTGGCCCAGTGCGTCCTGTAAATAGCATAATTCTTTTGTGGTCATTGCGTTGCCTCCCCATACCAGGATGCTGTTAGAATTCCCGGTTATTCTCCCGTCATTCCCAGTGAAGGCTGGAAAATGCTTCCAAAAAGGAAGGGACAGTTATTTTGAAAAAAAGTGAAAAAAGGTATTGACAACCAGGAAAGACCATGGTATAATAATCGTCGTTGGCTCACAGGAACACAAAATGAGCCAAGAAAAAAGAACGATTGGGATATCGCCAAGCGGTAAGGCACTGGATTCTGACTCCAGCATTCCGAAGGTTCGAATCCTTCTATCCCAGCCAAGAAAAGGGGTTCGCCATAGCTCCTAATTTTGTAAATTCAAATAGCCGTCCTGTTCAGATTTGTGCAACGAATGTTTAGGCTATTGAATTTGCAAAGACAAAAATCAAGAGCCTGTGTTGAGTGGAATAGAACACAGACTCTTGACAATATGGTAATATCGTGGTATGATGAATACCACGGAAACACCTCGGTTAGGTCTGTGTTCCACGGTGTGGGTTTAAGTGGAACACGGTTAGGAAAGGCAAGCGCCAACAAGCCTTTCACTAACTGAGTTTTTCTTTTGTCCTATATTGTATCATGACTTTTCGAAAGTGTCAAGGACAAACTCCCCTCATGTTTTGTCATGAGGTGTAGGTGTTACAATGATGTGTGACAGATAGGCAAAAAAAGATAGCGAATAGAGGCCATCTGTGTTAAGGTTAAGTTGCTCAGACCAACCGAAAGGCAGGGACACTCTATT
>DVGY01000178.1 GCA_018712465.1 Candidatus Egerieicola pullicola
AAAAACGGAAAATTTTACAATGCCAATACCAATCAGGAATATACCGCAGAAGACGAATTGTGGGGCGATACAGCGGACGACATTCTGGAATTCAACGTCTCCGGCGACCGGCTCCGAGACGTCATCACCCAAGTCACCGTCCTGGACCGCACCATTTGAACTGCTTGTTTTCTGCAAAAAAGCCGTCCCCCATTCAAACGTTTTTCTTACAGACTGCTGCATTCATGGAAAAGCCCGTGGTACAACCATGGGTTTTTCTTTTTCTTTCGTTGCACCCCCCAAAAATCTATGCTACAATATTACCATCACCAACAAAGAAAGGAGCTGCTTCATGGATTTGCTGGATGCCCGGCTTCGATGCTGCGCCGGCTATGTGCGCCCCGGCACAGCATTGTGCGACGTGGGCTGCGATCACGGTTACCTGCCCTGCCAACTGGCACTGGAGGAAAAAATCCGTTCCGGTTTAGCCTGCGACGTCAATCCCGCACCCTTGGACTCCGCCCGGCGGACCATCGCCCGCACCGGCACCGAAAAGATTGTCTCCACCCGGCTCAGCGATGGACTGAGCGCCGTTCAACCGGAAGAAGCCCGGGACATCGTCATTGCCGGTATGGGAGGAGAATTGATCCTCTCCATTTTGCTGGGAGTCTCCTGGGTGAAAGAGCGGGGACGGCGGTTGATTTTGCAGCCCATGACCAAAGCCGACCTGCTGCGCCAGGGACTTTGCCGGGAAGGGTTCCGGATCTTGGAGGAATCTGCCGTGATGGACGGCAACCGGTGTTACGCCATTTTGCTGGCGGAGTACGATGGACAGATGCGGGATTGTTCTCCCCTGTACGCCGTCACCGGCGAAATGAAGGACGACGCTTACCTGGCCTTCCAGCAGCAGCGCTGCCAGCGAAAAGCCCAAGGTCTAGCCCAAGGCAAAGATCCTGAAGCAGAAGCCGTTTTGCAGCTGGCAGAGCAGATCCAGCAGCGGCGAAACGCCTTGAAAGGGGAAAAACAGATGAACGCAAAACAAATTTATGATGCCATTGGGCAGGTCGCGCCCTTTGACAGCGCGGAAAGCTGGGATAACCCCGGCCTGCTGGTGGGCAGCCCCCAGGCAGAAGCAGATCCCCTGGGACTGGCGTTGGACATCACCCCTCAGGTATTGGCGGCGGCAAAAGAAAAAGGAATTCAAACCATCCTCACCCACCATCCGGTGATCTTTCACCCTTTAAAGCAGGTGCGGCAAGACAGCCCGGTGTTCCAGTTAATCCAAAGCGGCATCACTGTCATCAGCGCCCACACCAACCTGGACCGTTCCCCTCAGCTGGGCACCAACCGGGTTTTGGCGGAGCGATTGGGCCTTTGGAACGGTTCCCTGTCCCCGGAATTGGAGGAGATGGGGGTTTTGGGGGAACTTCCTCCCTGCCCTGCCCCGGAGCTGGCCAAAAAAGTAAAAACTGCGCTGGGCTGCGCTTCGGTGAACTTCTACGACGCAGCCATCCCCTGTCACCGGGTGGCCGTGATTGCCGGAAGCGGCGGAAGTCTGCTGGAACAGGCAGCGGCAGCGGGAGCCGACACCCTGATTACCGGAGACGTAAAGCAGGACGTTTTCGTTTCCGCCCAGTGGATGGGAATGAATCTGCTGGAAGTCAGCCACTTTGATCTAGAAAACCCGGTGTTTTCCAAACTGGGGCCCTGGCTGGAAGAAACGTTGGGCATTCACACCTGCTTGCTCAGCCCTCAAAACCCGGTGCAATGGATTTAAGATTACCCAATTAGGAGTTACATATCTATGGCATTAGACGGCATTTATCTCTACGCATTGGCCCGGCAGATTGGTCGAGAGGCTTTAAACAGCCGGGTAGAAAAAATTCATCAACCCTCCAAAGAAGAAATCATCATCTGGCTGCGCAGCCCTGCCGGGCGGTACCGGCTGCTTTGCTGCGCCAATCCCAGCGCCCCTCGGGTGCAGCTCACCGGCTTGAATCCGGAAAACCCCAAAATCCCACCCCAATTCTGCACCCTGCTGCGCAAGCATCTCTCCACCGGCAAATTGGTGGGGGTGCGCCAGGAAGGATTGGACCGGGTGCTTCACCTGGACTTTGAAGCCATCAACGAGTTGGGGGATGTGGTCACCCTGACCCTCACCATGGAGATCATGGGACGGCACTCCAACCTAATTTTAGTCAATCAGGAAGGTAAAGTATTGGACGCCATCCGCCGGGTAGGGGAAGAGCAGAGCAGTGTGCGGCTGCTGCTTCCCGGGGTGACCTACCGCTCTGCCCCGGCCCAGCACAAATTAAATCCCTTTACCGCTTCCCCGGAAGAAGGGAAAGCCGCCTTCTCCTCTTTGCCGGATATGGTTTTTTCCAAAGCGATTTTACAGGTTTACCAGGGCATCTCCCCTCTTCTCAGCCGAGAGCTGGCAGAATATGCCTGTAACGGGGCGGAACTGAATAAAAGCCAGGTCTCCGATTACCGTTACCAACGTCTATTTGACCGGCTGGCAGAATTGAAGGCCCAGATCGATTCCGACTCCGCCGCCTACACTATGGTGCTGGAAAACGGGCGGCCTCGAGAATTTTCGGTGTGCCCCTTAGAGCAGTACCGGAACGCGTTGGAAAGCCGGCAGTTTTCCGATCCCAGCAGTTTGTTGGACGGCTTTTACTCCCAGCGGGACCTGCAGCTTCGCATGGCGCAAAAGGGGCAGGATCTGCTCCGGGTGCTCACCAGCGCATCTCAGCGAGCTCAGCGGAAGTTAGATCACCGGCAGCAGGAACTTCAGCGTTCCATAGACCGGCAGCGGTACCAACAGTTAGGGGATTTGATCCAAGCCAACCTGTACCAAATTAAAAAAGGAGACACCCAAACCACCGTCACCGACTACTTCGACCCGGAACAGAAACCGGTAACCATCTCTCTGGATCCTGCCTTGTCTCCGGCGCAGAACGCCCAAAAGTATTACAAGGAATACCGCAAAGCCAAAACTGCCCGAGAACTGTTGGGCGGACTGATCCAGCAAAACCAGGATGAAATTATTTATCTGGACACCATCTTTGATGAACTGGCTCGGGCCAGCCGGGAAAGCGACCTGAATGCCATCCGGGAAGAGTTAGAGCAGCAAGGGTATCTGCACAAAGCCCGCCGGAAACTAAAACCGGACAAACCCCTGCCGCCTATGGAATTTGTCACCGACGACGGCTTTACGGTGCTCTGCGGACGAAACAACAAGCAGAACGACCAGCTCACCCTGAAAACCGCCCGGAATTATGATGTGTGGTTCCACACCAAGGACATCCCCGGCAGCCACGTAATTTTACAATCCCAAGGGGAGGACCGGCCCATTCCGGAACGTTCCATCCTTCAGGCCGCCACCATTGCCGCCACCCATTCCCGGGGACAGGATTCCAATCAGGTGCCGGTGGACTATACCTTAATCAAATACGTGAAAAAGCCAAATGGCGCCCGGCCAGGGATGGTGATCTTCACCCACAACAAAACCCTCTATGTGGCTCCGGACTTGGCCCTCTGCGAAAAATTAGCCAAAGAAGCAAAGTAAAACACCATGCCTCGATCTGAACCCAGGATCGGGGCATTTTGCTTGCAGGGACAAAAAGAAAGCGGCAGCTTCCGAAGAAACCACCGCTTCGCTTTATGAATTGAGGAAAAGCAGGACAAACTTTATTTTGCTTTAGTCACACTGTGACAGCCGCTGCAGCCGGCACAGTTTCCGTTGCAGCCGGAGGAGACGCCTCCCTTTTGTTTTCCGGAGCAGGCGCTGCATCCAACGCAGCCTCCCCGGCGGGTGGTCTTTACCATATACCATACAGCAAGACCCAGCAGGGCTGCTAAAATCACCGAAATGATAATGGTTGCAATCATGGTTGTCGCCTCCTTTGGCAAAATTTATATCTTATGCCCGCTCGGCAGCGTGGGACAAGCTGTGTCTCTTGGCCGGGCGGAACAGCAGGTACAGTACCCCGATCAACAGCAGGAAGGCAATGACCGTCCAAATGCTGAATCCAACTG
>DVGY01000179.1 GCA_018712465.1 Candidatus Egerieicola pullicola
AATTTGACCTGAATATCCGTTTCTTTGGTGACACGGTGGATCTGTGCTGTGCGCATAATAATTCCCGTCCTTCTATTCAAACTTCCTACATTATTATATCGGCTGTCAATTGATCCGTCAAGATTGCAGCATTACTCTAAAAGGTTTCAACGCAGTTTGGATGTACCTCTGAACTATTGGTTTCAATCTGTTTAAATTCCTTCTTTTTGTGAATTGCAGGACGCTTCTGCAATGGCAATCACTTCTGATAACAGATAGGGGTAAGCAATGTCCCAGCGTCGGCTGACGTCGGGACACATTGGTACACGAAGTTCTTATTTCGTTTACAGCAACGCCAGCACCGTTTCCAACGCCTGTTCCAAAATCTGTTGCTCCTCTTGACTGCCTGCGCAGATCCGCAGATAATCTCCCATCAACCGGATGGCGATTCCCTGTTGCTGCAGGCCCTGATAAATGGCCTTGCTGTCTTGCGGTTTCAGATATACAAAGTTGGTTACGCTGGGATAAATCTTCCCCAACACCGGATATTGTTCCGCCAAACGACGAAGCATCGCCTCCAGCTTTACCGTCTGTTTCCGAATAGACCGGGCAGCCTGGTGAAGGTAATCATGATCCCTTAACAGTTCTTCCCCGTAGATTTGGGAGACAGAGTTGACGTTATAGGGGGATTTCACCGCCTTTAACAATCGAGACAATTTAGGATTGGTAATGGCCAAACCAATACGAATCCCAGCCAAACCGATGGCTTTGGAGCAGGTCTTTAAGATCAACAAATTATCAAACCGCTCCACGTCCTGCAACAAAGACTGATCCCAAAAGTCCATATAAGCTTCATCCAGGATCACCAATGCCTTGACTCCCTGCACCAACCGGAGCACCTCTTCCCGCGTCAACCCCAAGCCGGTAGGGTTACAGGGGTTGGAAAACACCAAACCGGACAATCCCAGAGAATTGACCTGCTGGATGGTTTGATCCACGTCAATAGTCAAATCTTCCCGTTTGGGGAGGGTCACGGTGGGAATTCCATAGCACTGAGCGTACACCCGATACATGGAAAAATCCTGAGCAAAGGTTCCTACCTTCATGGTGGGATCAAAAAGCGTGCCGTAAATCAAGGTAATCAATTCATCTGAGCCATTGCCCGCGGTCACCAATTCGGGAGAAATGCCGTAATAACCGGCATATGCGGTGCAAAGTTTTTTTGCCAGAGGATCGGGGTAACGGTTATAGGAAACCTCTGTTTCCAACCGAGAGAACACCTTTTCAATCTGCGCCTTGGACAGATTCAGATAGGATTCATTGGCATCCAGCCGTACCCGGTAGCTGCCGCTAATGGGATCGTAGGGCACCAAATCCCGGATTTTTTCAGGAATTTGATATTCCAATCCAGCCACCTCCTTTATTCGTCCCGTACCAGGATAGAGTTGGCATGAGCGGTGAGACCTTCCCGATTAGCCAGCAGAACAATGTCGTTTTTGGCATTGCGAAGGGCATCTTGGGTGTAATAGATGTAACTGCTCTTTTTGATAAAGGCATCCACTCCCAAGGGAGAGAAGAACCGGGCCGTACCGGAAGTGGGAAGGACGTGGTTGGGGCCAGCATAGTAATCCCCCAGAGGTTCCGGGGCATATGCACCCAGGAAAACAGAACCGGCGTTATCCAGCTTGCCGATGTATTCCATGGGATTTTCCATCATCACTTCCAGGTGTTCCGGAGCAAAGTCATTGGCCAGTTCCACCGCATAATCCACCGAGTCAGTGACAAAGATGGCGCCAAAGTTGGTCAAAGAGCTTTCAATAATTTCCTTCCGGGAGAGGGTCTGGATCTGCCGTTCAATTTCCGCATCGGTGGCTTGAGCCAGCTCCATGGAAGTGGTAATTAAAATGGCGGAAGCCAATTTGTCGTGTTCTGCCTGGCTCATCAAATCGGCTGCCAGATAGGTGGGATTGCCGGTTTGGTCTGCCAGCACCAAAATTTCACTGGGGCCCGCAATCATATCGATGTCCACCGTGCCGTACAGCAGCTTTTTGGCGGTGGCAACAAAGATATTGCCGGGGCCGACGATCTTGTCCACTTTAGGCACACTTTCGGTGCCATATGCCAAAGCCGCAATAGCCTGAGCGCCGCCCAGCGTAAATACTCGATCCACTCCGCAGACCGCAGCCGCCACCAAAATATCCGGATTGGGCGTACCGTCCTTGCAGGGAGGAGTCACCATCACAATTTCCTTTACTCCGGCAATTTTGGCAGGAACCGCATTCATCAGCACACTGGAAGGATAGGCTGCCGTACCGCCGGGAACATAAAGCCCGACCCGGTTCAAGCCCCGGATCCGCTGGCCCAAAATCACGCCATTGGGCTTGGGATCAATGAAACTTTGCTGAACCTGGCGGGAGTGGAAGGCGGTAATGTTTTCCACTGCATTCAGCAGGGCGTTGACATAATCCTGGTCAGCAGCCGTCAAGGCATCCTGGATTACTTCCTGGGGCACTTCCACGTACTGAGGCAGGCTGCCGTCAAACTTCTTGGTGTACTCCAACACCGCTTCGTCTCCCCGCTGTTCTACCTGTTCCAAGATCTGGGTGACAGTCTGAGTGACCTCTTTTCCCACTTTAGCGGAACGGCTTTTCAGCAGCTTTTGATATTCCCGCTCGGCCACGCCGTCGGTTTTGATAATCTTCATCATATTATTCTGCTCCCTTCTTGGCAATGGCAGCTTCCATCCGAGAAATAATCTCTTCGATGCGCTGCCGGTAGAGCTTCATGCTCACAGTATTGACAATGAGACGGGCGGAAATCTGCGCCACATCTTCGTACACTTCCAAACCATTTTCCCGGAGGGTAGCTCCGGTTTCCACAATATCCACAATGGCGTCCGCCAAGCCAAGCAGCGGCGCCAATTCCACGCTGCCTTCAATTTTTACGATGCGCACGTCCATATCCTTTCCGGCAAAGAAATGCCGGGTGACGTTGGGATACTTGGTGGCGATGGTTTTAACCTGATAACCGGTGTAAAGATTTTCTTTTTGGCCCTTCTTCCCTGCCACGGCAAATTTGCAGCGGCCGAAACCCAAGTCGGTGGTTTCAAAGAAGGAGCCGCCGTATTCCATAATGGTGTCCTTCCCCACCACGCCCATATCGCAAACGCCATGTTCTACATAGGTAATCACGTCAGCCGCTTTGGCCAGCACGATTTCCAATCCAGCGTCGGGGACGGAGAGAATCAATTTTCTTCCTTTATTGTGCAGCTGAGAGCAGTCGTAGCCCAAACTTTCAAACAAGGCTACGGTGTCCTTTTCCAGCCGTCCTTTGGTCAATGCAATGCGGATCGGTTTCACTGTGCCTGCCCCCTTCCTGTTCTGGGATCCATGGAAGTAATGCAATCCCCTACCACATCAATGCGGGGAATTCCCTGATCGTTGGCGTATTCCACTGCTTCTTCCAAGGTGTCGAAAACGGAAAACTCTGCCCGGATCCGGCCTTCGGTGAGAGTATCCAGATGTTCCATGGCCTTCACCTGATGGGAAGCGTCACAGTGTACCAATACCTGAGCCGGAGCAGGGCGGTGCCGGGCATTTTTCAGCAGCACATCCACCGCAGCGTCTACCTTGACTGCAAATCCCACGGCGCCCATGTCTTCTCCAAAATTCCGATGGAGGCCGTCGTACCGGCCGCCGGAAAGCACTTCCACGCCGGAACCTTCGATGTAGCCTTTAAACACCACGCCAGTATAGTAATCGGCGGAGTTGACAATACCCAAATCCACCGACACCCGGTTTTCTAATCCCAAGGCGCAGAGTCGACGGTAAAGTTGTTCCAACTCGTCCAGCGGTTGCACCGCTTGAGGCAGCTGAATCCACTCTCGTGCCCGGGTAAAGACCTCTTCCCCACCAAACATTCGAGGAAGCTGTTTTAAAGTTTGGACTACCGGGCTATCCCCAAAACCATCCAACAGGTCATTGAGGGCGGGATAGTTTTTGGAGTCGATGAGTTCCAGCAAGGTAGCCTGAATTTCCTGATCCTGGGTGAGTTCGTTGATTAAAGCGTGAAATACGCCGATATGGCCGATCTCTACACTGTACTGCTGCACCGGCAGATTTTCCAGAGCTTTGGCAGCAGTGACCAGCACTTCCAGATCCGCCTTTTGATTGGAGACCCCGATGAGCTCAATGCCGGACTGCATCATTTCGTCCCACTGACCATGGAGCTTTCTCGCCGCCAAAAACACCGGCTGGCTGTAATAAAGTCTCAACGGCAGCCGGCTTCCCTTCAACCGAGAGGCGCAAAGCCGGGCAATGGGGGTGGTGTTGTCCGGGCGCATCACCATCAGCCGGCCTTTGGCGTCGGTGAGCTTATACATCTGTTCCACCGGCAGGGGATTGCCGCCGGCAGTAAACACATCCAAAAATTCCACCGAAGGAGTCACCACTTCGTGGTAGCCTCGGCTGGAAAAGGTATCCGCCAGCATCTGCTGCAACCGGCTGCGCAGTGCGGCTTCTTCAAACAGGTAATCCCGGGTGCCTTCCGGGGTAATCAGTTGATACTTCTGCATGGTTTCCTTCCTCTTTTACTTTATCGTAGTAATACTTTACCACGCTAAATTAGATTTGTCAAGACAAATCTGTAATCCTCTCGAAAAGCGTCCCTCATTCCTCAGCAAAAAGAGCTGCAGGCAAGGTCAGCCTACAGCTCTCAGATTCGGAATCATTCGCTTGCTGCTTTCGCAGTCTCGAGCGGTTACAGGCTCCGAATTATTGTACCATATTCTAGGATTTCTGTCCAGCCCGGGAGGCTTTCCTTCCCTTTTTTGAGGATTTTGCGGCTAAAGCAGCTTGTTTTTGAAAATGCCGGTAAAGCAACACTCCCAGTAAAATGCTCACCAAGGCAAAAATCTGACCATTGGAAAAGATCAGCCAGTCTTTCGGTGTATTCCGCAAAAATTCCAGCAAAAATCGGATGGTTCCATATCCCATTAAAAACACCGGATACAACAGTCCCTGCCGGAAATGACTGATTTCCAAGCGAAAGCAAAGTTCCAGCAGAATGAGATCCAGCACCACCTCAAAGAGCTGCACCGGAAGAATTAAAGGAGTGCTGTTGGACAGCCAAAAGGTGATTCCTCCGCAGCAGCCTTGGAAAAAGCAGCCCATCCGCACACAGGCCAGCAGAATCAGGCCAAAGGGGGTGCAGTAGTCCAATAGTGTTCCCATGGAAAGAGGGCTGCACTTTCCTGCCACTGTTCCAGCGGCCAGCACCAAAAAGATGGCGCCAAACAGGGACATACCGTCCAGGCCGATGCCATAAACCAGCACGGTGTGGATATTTTCCAGCAGGTAGAGCAGCTTCCCTCCCACAAAGGCCAGCAGGAAAAAGGCAAGGGGAATCACCACCGCCGCCCAACCGGGCAAACCGTATTGCTTACGGCGAAACCAGCCCAGTACCAGGGTCAAGCCAAAGCCAAAGAGCATCAGCCCCCAATACAAGAAACGGCCAAGGGAATGGTAGGCAAAGGTGCCCCCATAGCCTACAAAATCAAAGAAATAATCCAGATGCACTGAAGTGAGGACATCGCAGAGAAAAAGCAGAGCAAACACCAACACGGCTGCTGCCAGCCACAAAGGCAGGTGGAGTTTTTTCCAACGTTTCAAAGATCCTTTCCTCCCAAAATGGTTTTCATCCCTGTGGGATCAACGGCCGCCGGCGCCGCCTCCCCCGCCTCCATCGCCTCCGCCATCGGAAACGTTAGAGGTGTCCGGCGCTTGATAGAGTTGATAAGTTTGCAGCAACTGCTGGCATTTGGCTTGATTGGCTTCACAGTCTTCCACACGGTAGATAATGTCGGCAAACAGCCATTCCAACAAAAAGCTGTTGGCTTGGTCCGCTTCTATCATTTTTGTTTCGCTTTGGTTGCGCATGACAAGCAGGTTTAGGAAGTACATCATGGTAGTCTCCCCATCCTCACTGTAGAACACCCAGCGGCCATCTGCCAGGGAACCGTTTCCGGCTTCCAGATAGTTTTGATAGGTGGAGCCTAGAATATCCCCGGATTTGGCCACAGCGTATAGCTCAGAACAAGCCTGCGCCACGTCCGCCATATTAAAGGCAATGTTGCCAAAGGTGCGGATCAATTCCACAATCATGCCGGGAGCACCCAAACTGCCAATGAATCCATGGACGGCCTCTCCAACTGCAGCATTGGTAATGGGCAGCACATTTTGATATTGACCCAGGAAGGCGGTAAAGGAAGTCATGTCTTCCGCATAGGTAGTCTGCATCCGGTATTTTAGATTGCTGGCCGCCGTCCGAAGATTGGCGTCATCACTTTGGGACTCAATGGCATCCAAAATATAAATGTTTTCCGCAATCAGATCCAGGTTTGCACAAAGGGTGGCAAAATCCTTGTACGATTGCAGCCCAACCTGCACCACCTCTACTACATCAAAGAACAGTCCGATGCCGCCTGCAACTTTCAATCCGGTGTTCAGTGTCTTTAACTGCTTGGTGACCTGGATGCTGTTGCTGAAGGAATCTTCCACCAAAGCGGCATCGTTGTAAGCGTCAAACAGACGTGAACAGACGTTGTAGTAATCCTCCGCATTGGCAAAAGAGG
>DVGY01000180.1 GCA_018712465.1 Candidatus Egerieicola pullicola
ACTGCCATGCTCAATACCAAGGACATCATGGAAACCATCAACATGATCCAGGAAGAAAACCTGGACATCCGCACCATTACCATGGGCATCTCTCTGCTGGATTGCATCGATCCGGACCCGGATGCCGCCTGCCGGAAGATTTACGATAAAATCATGAAGAAGGCCGGCAAACTGGTGCAGGTGGGGGAAGAGATTGAAAAGGAATACGGGGTTCCCATTATCAACAAGCGGATTTCCGTCACCCCCATCGCCATTATCAGCGCCGCGTCTGGTCAACCCATCAAATACGCCCATGTGCTGGAAAAGGCCGCAATGGACTGCGGGGTAAACTTCATCGGGGGTTACTCTGCGCTGGTGCAGAAAGGTTTTGCGCCCGGAGATGAGGAGCTGATCCGTTCCATTCCCCGGGCTCTGGCGGAAACCGATCACGTTTGCTCTTCGGTAAATATCGGTTCCACCAAAGCGGGCATCAACCTGGACGCCTGCAAGCTCATGGGCCAGGTGGTGCGGGATACCGCCGAAGCCACCAAGGACCGCAACTGCATCGGCGCCGCCAAACTGGTGGTGTTCTGCAACGCTCCGGAGGACAACCCCTTTATGGCAGGGGCGTTCCACGGTGTAGGAGAAGCGGACTGCATCATTAACGTGGGGGTTTCCGGCCCCGGCGTGGTGCGGGCCGCTTTGGCCAAAGCCAAGGACGCTTCCATTGCGGAAGTGGCGGATATTATCAAAAAGACCGCTTTTAAAATCACCCGGATGGGTCAGTTGGTGGGTACTGTGGCCGGCAAGCGGCTGGGAGTTCCCTTCGGCATTGTGGACCTGTCTTTGGCGCCCACACCGGCAGTGGGAGATTCGGTGGCTCACATTCTGGAAGAGATCGGCTTGGAACAGTGCGGCACCCATGGCACTACCGCAGCGTTGGCCATGCTCAATGATGCGGTGAAAAAGGGTGGCGTGATGGCCTCCAGCCGGGTAGGCGGCCTTTCCGGCGCTTTTATTCCGGTGACCGAAGACGCTGGCATGATCGACGCCGCTCGGAGCGGTTCCCTGCGGCTGGAAAAGCTGGAAGCTATGACCGCGGTGTGCAGCGTGGGATTGGATATGATTGTGATTCCTGGAGACACTCCGGCTACCACCATTTCCGCTATCATTGCCGACGAAGCTGCCATTGGTATGGTGAACTCCAAGACCACCGCGGTGCGTGTGATCCCTGCCATTGGAGTAAAGGCCGGGGAAGAACTGGACTTCGGCGGACTGCTGGGATACGGCCCGGTGATGGAAGTCAATCCCAAGTCCGCAGCCGCCTTCATCAATCGGGGCGGCCAGATCCCCGCGCCCATGCAGAGCTTGAAGAATTAACTGGAAGTTTTTCGGGGTGCAGAGGTGAAGCCCCTGCGAAGGCAACGAAGCCATTTATTAGGGTCCGTGGCAGGGCGCTTCTGCAGCTCTGTCGGTGGATGCCGGAACCGGAATCCGCTCGGTCCAATGGCCGCAGGCCGGGGAACGGGTCGAGCTGGGAATATTTGAAACATAATTGCAATTACGCCCTCTGTGTCAGCCACAGGGGGTTTGTTGTTGGAAGGGGAAAGGACGGATTCCGGATTGACCCGGCTGGTTGCTGGCGCAACAGCGCCGGGGACATTCCACTGTCAGCCTCCACCGACTAGGCTACATTGGCTGCCTACCACGGACTTCTGTAAAAGACTCCGCATTCTTCGCAGGGGCTTCGCCCCTTGCAACCCCACAAACCTTTAAAAAGGTTTGATCCAAATTTTATGTTTCAACCTGCCCAAAACTTTCCACTGCCCCTTCCTTCAAATGGGTACAAATGTCAATGGGCCTTGCGCTTTGGGTATGCTATAATGAAATGAACTTCCAACCCTTATCTTAGAAAGGACATACTATGATTCACGTATCGGATGTCAGCATCAATTTTGATGGACAAGATCTTTTTAAAAATGTCAACCTGAAATTTTCCGAAGGCAACTGCTACGGCATTATCGGCGCTAACGGTGCCGGCAAATCCACCTTCCTGCGGATCCTCTCCGGGGAACTGGAACCTGGCAAGGGAGAGGTTATCATTGATCCCGGCCAGCGGATGAGTGTGTTGAAGCAGGATCACTTTGCCTTTGACCAATATTCCGTTTTGGACACCATCGTTATGGGCAACCAACGGCTGTATCAGGTGGAGCAAGAAAAAAACGCCCTTTATGCCAAGGAAGACTTCACCGAGGAGGACGGCAACCTGGCTGCCGAACTGGAAGCGGAGTACGCTGAACTGGGTGGTTGGGATGCAGAAACCGACGCTGGCAAGCTGCTCCAAGGTTTAGGACTGCCTTTGGATTTGCTGAGCCAGCCTATGAGCGCCCTTCCCGCCAAGGAGAAGGTGAAGGTGCTGCTGGCGCAAGCCCTCTTTGGTCAACCGGACATTATTCTGTTGGACGAACCTACCAACCACCTGGACGTGGCCAGCATCCACTGGCTGGAAGGCTTTTTGATGGATTATCCCGGCACAGTGATTGTGGTCAGCCATGACCGGCACTTCTTAAACAATGTCTGCACTCACATCTGCGACATCGACTACAACAAGATTAAAATCTATGTGGGCAACTACGATTTCTGGTATCAGTCCAGCCAGTTGATCCAAAAGATGATTCGGGATCAAAACCGGAAAAACGAAGAAAAAGCCAAGGAACTCCAGGCCTTTATTCAGCGGTTCTCTGCCAATAAGAGTAAGTCCAAGCAGGCTACCGCTCGCCGGAAGCTGTTGGACAAACTGACCATCGAGGAAATGCCTGCGTCCTCCCGGCGGTATCCCTTTGTGGCCTTTACTCAGGATCGGGAAGTGGGCAAAGAAATTCTTACGGCCGAGGATATTACCTGTTCCTTGGAAGGGGAGAAGGTGCTGGATGGCATTTCCTTCCGAGTCAACCGAGGAGATAAGATTGCCTTCGTGGGAGAAAACGACCGGGCCATCACCGCTTTGTTTGAAATCTTAGCCGGCAATCTGGAACCGGAACAGGGCAGCTTTAAGTGGGGAGTATCCACCAGCCAGAGCTACTTCCCCAAGGATAATACCGCCTTCTTTGAGGGCTGTGATCTGTCCATCATTGACTGGCTGCGGCAGTATTCCACCGACGACACGGACACTTACCTTCGCAGCTTTTTGGGTAAGATGCTCTTCTCCGGAGAGGAAGTGACCAAACCGGTGAAGGTGCTGTCCGGGGGCGAAAAGGTGCGCTGTATGCTCAGCCGGATGATGATGAAGCAGGCCAACGTGCTGCTGCTGGATCAACCCACCAACCACCTGGATCTGGAATCCATCACCGCCTTGAACAACGGTCTTACCGGCTTCCCGGGCATTGTTCTCTTTGCCAGCTACGACCATGAATTTGTCCAGACCATTGCCAACCGGATTATGGAAATTACTCCGGAAGGCAAACTCATCGACCGTCAGTCCACCTACGACGAGTATCTCCAATGGCGGTTGGGGGTGGAGGTGGATTGAACCTCTTTGATCTGCCTCCCCAATTTTCCCAGGAAGAAGTCACCCAGGAGCTGCTTTCCGCCCCCAATGTTCGGATTGAGCGCATTCTTTCCAGCGGCCAAACCTCTCCGGAGGGGTTTTGGTACGACCAGGAAGAAAATGAATGGGTAACTATCCTGGAAGGGGAAGGGGAAGTGGCTTATCCGGATGGAACCAAGGTGCGGCTGCAAAAGGGAGACGCCCTGCTGTTGCCCGCCCATCAACTACACCGGGTGAGCTACACCAGCACTCCCTGCCTTTGGCTCTGTGTCTTTTATCCCAATCCACAGGAGGAACTAATATGAGCGATTCTCTCATTGCCCGCTTAAATGAACTTACGGCTCTATCCCGTCAGCGGGAACTGACCCAGGAGGAACAACAGGAGCGGCATGATCTGCGGCTGGAATACCGTCAGCGCTGCCGGGAAAATCTCCGGGCTCAGCTGGAAGGAATCAAGCCGGCGGAAAAATAACAAAGCGTATTATTCTGATATTATATTACAGAATCAGCAGGTTTTCCGGCAAGGAAGATCTGCTGTTTTGTATTATATAGAGGGAATATGACGAATAGTAATTTTCTTGCCGGGGAATTTCACAGCATCTTCACAGAGGGAAAAGGGCTGGGCAGTTGTGAAAAGCACCCTGCCATGCTATAATAAAGGTATCAATTTGACCAAGACCTGGATGTCTCTTTGTGATATTTCTGTTTCCTCGACCAGTTGAGCTGGTGGCAAAATCAGGGGAAATCCTAAGGTATTGAGGTCAATCAAAGAATGGGATAAAAGGAAGGCAGTTTATGGACGCAGCCGCTGTGAAACAATTGCAAAAGCACTATTACCGCAAAGCGGTGGGGGCATCGGCTCTGGCCTTGGTGGGATATTGTCTGTTGAGTTTATATCTTCAGTGGCTTTGTTTACGGCTGGGTGCTTTTTGCTGGACGGCGGTAGAATATTGCAGCGGAAACCTAGGGCAAGGAACATTTTGGTTGGAGTACCGCTATGGAGTGGCTCAACTTCAGCGAAGTGAACTGTACTTTGCCCTATCTCAGATTATCCTCATCCCCGTGACCATGATTGCGGCAGGGTGGAAGTGCCGGCGAGATGCTGGGATTTCTTCCAGCTTGACCAAGGGAAAGATCGACGGGCGGCGGCTGGGATTGGGCTGTGTTGCGGCACTGTTTTTCTACAGCGTTTGTCAGCTGCTGAGCTACCTTTGGCAGGTGCTGTTCGGCAGCATGGGACTGCCTGCCGCGACTATCCCCACGGTAAATTGGGCGTTGGGGGATCCTTGGATGACCCTGCTGCTGACGGTATTTATCAGTCCAGTGGTGGAGGAATGGCTGTTTCGGGGAGCGATTTTAAACCGGCTGCGGCCCTATGGGGACAGCTTTGCCATTGCCGCTTCCGCCATTCTCTTTGCCCTGATGCACAACAGTTTACCTCAGTTATTTTTGGCACTAGGCGTGGGCTCAGTGCTGGGTTGGCTGGCAGTGCGCACCGGAAATCTCCGCACCGGGATTTTGCTGCACATGCTGGTGAATCTGCTGGATTGGGGGCGGCTGATGCTGCTGGACCAGGTGGCTGGGATCACTTTCTGGCTCCAGGTTCTCTGGGTGATTGCTTTGGTGACCTGCGGAGCGGTACTGTTTCGGCTGTCTGGGGTAGGACGGTTGAAGCTGGAGTTTGCCCCAGGGAAAATTGCCATCGCTCATCCCTGGATTCGGTTTTTCCTGCATCCGGCAGTGTGGCTGGTGGCAGGGTATTGCTTGTACCGTTTGGTGATGGGACTGTAAACCCGAAAACAGATAATAAAAGAAACCCCTCTGTGTTTTGTGCACAGAGGGATCCTTTTGTCTGAAATCAGGCTATAAAAAACTCCCTCGCAAGGAGGGAGCTTCTTTCGGTTCTGTTGGATTAGTAGCAGACACCCTGAGCGATCATAGCGTCAGCAACCTTCTTGAAGCCGGCGATGTTGGCGCCGTTCACCAGGTTACCGGGGCAGTCATATTCCACAGAAGCATTGTAAGCGTTGTGGAAGATGTTCTTCATGATGCC
>DVGY01000181.1 GCA_018712465.1 Candidatus Egerieicola pullicola
GCCCTGCGCAGCGCCATCCGTGGAATGAAACATCCTCCCACTACCTTTATCGTCTCCCAGCGGGCCAGCTCCGTCCGTCACGCGGATTTGATTCTGGTGCTGGAGGAAGGCCATGTGGCGGGTATGGGCACCCATGAACAACTGCTGGAAAGCTGCCCAGTGTATCAGGAAATTTACTGGTCTCAGTTTGAAAAGGAGGGAACCGGTCATGGCCAATAAATCCAAACTCAGCGCCAGCCAGCGCAGTGTGGCGTTAAAAGGAGTGCTCCACCGGCTGAAGCCCTACCGGCTTTGGGTGGTGCTGAGCCTGTTCTGCGCCGCGGTTTCCACCGCTCTGACCATCTGGCTGCCTCTGCTTATCGGAGATGGCGTAGATCTGCTGGTGGGGCCCGGCCAGGTAGACTTTGCCCGGCTGATCCCTCTCATTGTCTTTTTGCTGATTGTCATTGTCCTTACCGGCATCAGTCAATGGCTGATGAACCTGTGCAATAACCATATTACCTATTGCGTCACCCGGGACATTCGCCGGGAGAGTATGGAAAAGATCCAAACCCTTCCTCTGTCCTATCTGGACGCCCACAGCCACGGGGACATGATTAGCCGGATCATTGCCGACGTAGACCAGTTTGCCGATGGCTTGCTCATGGGTTTCACTCAGCTCTTTACCGGGGTGCTGACCATTGTGGGCACCTTGATTTTGATGTTCTGTGTGGATGTGTGGATCTCTTTGGCGGTGGTCTGCCTTACTCCCCTGAGCCTTTTTGCCGCCTGGTTTATCGCCAAGCGCACCTATCACAAATTCCAGGAACAAACCCGGATCCGGGGCCGCCAAACCGCTTTGGTCAATGAAATGGTGCAAAACCAAAAGGTGGTCCAGGCCTTTGGCCGGGAAGAGACGGTGCAGCAGGAGTTTGACCGAATCAACCACCGGCTTACCCGGTGCAGCTTGAAAGCGGTGTTTTATAGCTCCCTGACCAACCCTACCACCCGGTTCGTCAATAACTTGGTGTTTGCCGCCGTCTGCATTGTGGGGGCTTTTGTGGTGATTGCCGGGGGGATCAGTGTGGGGCTCATGTCCTCCATGCTGATGTACGCCAATCAGTACACCAAACCTTTCAACGAAATTTCCGGAGTGGTTACCGAACTGCAAAACGCTCTGGCTTGCGCCGCCCGGGTGCTGGAATTGGTCAACGACCCCGCCAAGGTGGAGGACGCTCCGGGCGCCGGGGAAGTGGTTCCCGACGGCCGGGTGGAGATCCAAAATGTCTCCTTCCGCTATGTACCAAAGCGTCCTTTGATTGAAAACTTTAATCTGAAGGTGCAGCCCGGTCAGCGGGTGGCCATTGTAGGCCCTACCGGCTGCGGTAAAACCACCTTGATTAACCTGTTGATGCGGTTTTACGATGTGGATTCCGGCACCATCAAGGTGGCGGACCAAGATATTGAAACCATTACCCGGAAAAGCCTGCGGGCAGGCTACGGCATGGTGCTGCAGGATACCTGGCTGATGAAGGGCACCGTCCGGGAGAACATTGCCTTTGGGAAACCGGAGGCCACCCTGGAAGAGGTGGTGGCGGCCGCCAAGGCCAGTTACGCCCACGGCTTTATTACCCGGTTGCCCAAGGGCTACGATACCGTATTGGGCGAGGACGGCGGCGGCTTGAGCCAGGGCCAAAAGCAGTTGCTCTGCATCGCCCGGGTGATGCTCTGTCTGCCTTCCATGTTGATTTTGGACGAAGCTACCTCCTCTATCGACACCCGCACTGAGCGGAAAATCCAGGACGCCTTTGCCAAGCTGATGGAAGGGCGCACCAGCTTCATTGTAGCCCACCGTCTGTCTACCATCCGGGAAGCGGATGTGATTTTGGTCATGCGGGATGGCAAGATCATCGAACAGGGCACCCACCAGTCCCTGTTGGAAAAGAAAGGCTTTTATCATAAGTTGTACTACAGCCAGTTTGCGACCTAAGGATTCGTTGATGTTTCCCATGGCCGGAAAGGAGGTTCCCCAATGCAATCCAACCAAACAAACCGTCAAAATACACCCTCTGTGGTTCAAGACGGGGGAACTGCCGCTGCCTCGGGATTTTCCATGGGGAAAAGTTTGTTTGCTGAAAAGCCGGAATCTCTCTATCAGGTGAAGCGGATTCGCTGCGGCAATGTGAATTGCTGGCTGGTTACCGGCAGCAAGGCCCTGCCAACCAACGGCAGCGTGTTGGTGGATGCCGGGCGAAAGGAAGATTTCCCCCGTTTGGAACAGATTTGCCGGCAACATCAGGTGAAGCTGATTCTACTCACCCATGCGCACCCCGATCACGCCGGAAGCGCCGCTTTGCTGCGGAAATCCTTGCGGATCCCAGTGGCGTTGGGAAGGCTGGATCTGCCTTTGCTGGAACACCCCAACATCCGGCCATTGCATTGCCGGGGCTGGCTGGGAAAGGGTTTGCTGGCCCTCAGCCGCAGGGAACTGGCTCAGCCGGGGACCCCCTTTGTTCCGGAACTGCTGCTGGAAGGGGGAGAGGATTTCTACCGCTATGGCTTTTCCATCCGAGCGATTGCCCTGCCCGGCCATACAGCTGGAAGCATGGGATATGAAATCAACCACCGCTTTCTCTGTACCGGAGATGCGGTGATGAACCTTCCTTGGCCCACCCCGGCTTTGCTGTTTGAAAATGGGGAACAAGCGGCTGAAAGCACCGCTAAAATTGCAGGGTTGGGGAAACGAGTCATTCTGCCGGGACACGGTGCGGCTCTATGGAACCGGGAGTGGTAGAGCAATCCGGCGATTTCCCCCGGTTTTTGCGAAGCAAAATTGCGCCCCTGCGGTTGGGCGCAAAGGGGGGAATCGGGCAGGCGGCAGCCTGTCGCATGGATTCGCCCTTATGGAACCGTCAGTGGTAACAATAGCAGGGCTTTTGTTTGGAAGAAACGAAAAGAATCCCCACAGCCAGCCGGCTGCGGGGGCAGGAGAGAAAATGAAGTCGTTGACGTGTTCGGTTTGAAAGTTAGACCGGTTTGACCGCAACGGCCTGACTGCCCATCTGCTCAAACCGCAGTTGAAGCAGTTGGGAAGAGAGGGCCAAAGTGCCGTGGCTCTCATAGGGGTCCTGGCAAAGATACCGGTCTCCCTGTTTGCCTACAAGTACCATGCAGTGCTCGTTTTTCTTCCAGGTAAACAGTTCCCCGGTTTCCAAAAGCCACTGACTGCCCTGTTCCGGCTCCACCAGGTCGATGGTGGCCCAGATCAGTACCGGCACCCCTTGTCCTATCACATAGGTTTGGTACAACTCCTCGATGGTGGAGCCGCATTCCAGTTTTACCGTCAGCCGATGAGGAAACTCCTGTTTCAGCGTTTGGGCAATGACCGGGGCGTAACAGCCGTATCCGGTGACTTCAAAGGGGGATCCCACAAAATATTCGTTGGGGTCGGGACCGTATTGCTGCCCGTCGTACCAATACAGTTCTTGGCAGGGAAGCAGATAGGCCACCTCTTCCGGTGAAATGTCCATTCCCCAGTATTGCAGCACCATTGCGGTGCTGGTGGCTTCACAGCCGGTGGGAAGGGCGCCTTCCTGGGACAGATAGGGCACCCCAAGCTGCACGGACGCCGCTTCTTTTGGCGGGGAAGGAAATTGTGTGGCGGCAGATTGAAAACTGCATCCGCCTAACCAGACCGCCGTCCACAGGCAAAGTCCTGCCAGCAGAGCGGAACACCATTTTTTCATGGGCTTCTCCTTTCTTCCTCCTTTTAAGAAACTCCGATGTTTCCCATAAAGGTTTCCTGAAGTTCAGGATAGCCCTTCCCGGCATCTGCCGGGCTTTGTTTTTACATCCCCTTTTCATCAGTTTTTCATCCAATCAGCATCAGGAAGGAGAAAGGAGGTTTCCTATGGACAAATTACAGGCGCTGGAACGGTATTTTGGTTATTCCTCTTTCCGTCCGGGG
>DVGY01000182.1 GCA_018712465.1 Candidatus Egerieicola pullicola
TACCCCGGGAAGACGGGTTCCAGATCACCGTGGCCAGCGAAATCATGGCCATCCTCTGCCTGGCCGGGGACATCTTCGATTTGAAGGAGCGTCTGGGCAATATTTTGGTTGCCTATACCTATTCCGGGGAACCGGTGTACTGCCGGGATCTGGGCGTGCACGGCGCCATGGCAGCTGTGATGAAGGACGCCATCCAGCCCAACCTGGTCCAGACCCTGGAAAACACCCCCGCCCTGATCCACGGCGGTCCCTTCGCCAACATTGCTCACGGCTGCAACTCCGTCAAAGCCACCAAGATGGCGTTGAAATTGGGGGACTACGCCGTGACCGAGGCAGGCTTCGGTTCCGATTTGGGCGCCGAGAAATTCTTTGACATCAAATGCCGGGCGGCTGGCTTAAAGCCGGACTGCGTGGTGCTGGTGGCTACCGTGCGGGCATTGAAGTACAACGGCGGCGTGAAAAAGGAAAACCTCACCACCCCCGATGTGGAGGCCCTCCGCCGGGGCAGCGTGAACTTAAAGCAGCACATCGAAAACCTGCAAAAGTTCGGCCTGCCGGTGGTAGTGGCCCTCAACCGCTTTGCTTCCGATTCCGACCAAGAGCTGGCGCTGTTGGATGAACTCTGCCGGGAGATGGACGCACCGGTCTGCCTCACCGAAGTGTTTGCCAAGGGCGGCGAAGGCGGTTTGGATCTGGCCCAGCAGGTGCTGAATACCATCCAAACCAAGCCCTCCCACTTCCACACCCTGTACGACGTTTCTCTGCCGGTGGAAGAAAAGGTGGAGATTTTGGCGAAGGAGATTTACCGTGCCGACGGAGTGGACTTCACCCCCCAGGCCAAGAAATCTCTGGCGGACATCCAGCGCATCGGTTTGGACCGGCTGCCCATCTGCGTGGCCAAGACCCAGTATTCCTTCAGCGACGACGCCTCCAAGCTGGGCGCGCCCCGGAACTTCCGGATTACGGTGCGGGATGTGAAGGTGAGCGCCGGCGCCGGGTTTATTGTCATTTACACTGGAAATATTATGACGATGCCGGGGCTTCCCAAAGCCCCCAGCGCGCTGAACATCGACATTGATGAGCGCGGAGAAATTGTAGGGTTGTTCTAATGGCACAATCAACATTAAAGTCCACTTTGAAGTCTTCCATTAAAACCAAAAACCAGACCCGCTTTGAACGGTTTATGCGTTCGGTGAAGGAAGGCTTTTTGGGCACAGATAAACTGCTGCTGTTGCTCTGCATGGGATTGAGTACCCTGAGCTGCATTATCATGTATTCCTTGTGCTACCAAGGATTTGTCAACAGCTGGTCCATCTTTTATATCCAGGTGTTTGCCTCCATTATGGGGCTGATTTTGGCAGTCATCATTTCATTTATTGACTACCAAACCATTGTGCGATTCTGGCCGCTTTATATGGCGGTGTCGATTATATTGGTGCTGCTGACCTTTGTCATTGGCTACCAGCCTCCCGGCAGCGACGATAAGGCGTGGCTGAATCTGGGATTTACGTTGCTGCAACCTTCGGAACTGTTGAAATTGGCCTTTATCTTTTCCTTCGGCTTTCATCTGACTATGGTGAAAAACAGGGTCAATTTTCTCTCCACCTTTTTGGGATTGCTGGCCCACGCCATCGTTCCCATTGGACTCATTGCTTTGCAGGGCGATTTGGGTTCCATGCTGGTGTTTGTGTTTATCTATGTGGTAATGATGATTGCCGCCGGTTTGAGTTGGAAGCTATTGGCCATTGCAGGAGGCATTATTGTAGTGCTGGCGCCGATTATTTGGTTCTTGCTGCCGGACTACCTCCAGGAACGGTTTATGGTGGCTTGGAACCCGGCTATGGACCCTCTCGGCGCCGGGATGCAGCAGTACCGGGGACAGATCGCCTTAGGTTCCGGGCAGCTTTTCGGCCGGGGGCTGTTTGCCGACGGGCTCTATGACTTTCCTGCCCGGCACAACGATATGGTGTTTGCCTATATCGGCCAGACCCTGGGCTTTGTGGGCTGCATTGCAGTGGCCCTGGCCATCACCATTATCTGCGTCAAAATGTTGTTCATTGCCAAAAAGAGCAATGACGAAATGGGACTTTATATCTGCTGCGGCATTTTTGCCATCTGGCTGTTCCAGACCATCCTGAACATCGGGATGGTGATCTGTGTGCTGCCGGTCATCGGGGTGACGCTGCCTTTGGTCAGTTACGGAGGCACGTCGGTGATGATCTCTTACCTGTCTATCGGGCTGGTGATGAGCGTCCACCGGCAGTCCAGGCGGGAGTCTATGTTTGAGGCCCGCCCCGGCTCCTCCCTGCGATAAATTTGAGAAATGAGGTGACCTGTTTTATGCGGGTAATCACCGGTTCCGCCCGAGGGCGGAAACTGAAAACCTTGGAAGGGATGGATACCCGTCCCACCTCTGACCGGGTGAAAGAGGCGGTGTTCAGCGCCATCCAGTTTGATCTTCCCGGCAGTGTGTTTTTGGACCTGTTTGCCGGTTCCGGCCAGATGGGAATTGAAGCTCTCAGCCGGGGGGCAAAACAGGCGGTCTTTAACGACTTAAACCCCAAAGCGGCCCAAATCGTGCGGGATAACCTGTTGGCTACCGGTTTTTCCCGGCAGGCCAGGGTGCTGAACCTTTCTCTGGAAGGCTTTCTGCGCACCGATAAAACCCTGTTTGATCTGGCCTATCTGGATCCGCCCTACCGGTCCGATTTGCTGCTGGCTGCCCTGGAAGGGGTAACTCCTCGGATGAAGGAGGGGGGCAAGATCCTCTGCGAACATCCTGTGGGAGCGGAAATGCCTCAACAGGTAGGGGATTTTTCCCTGCTGCGGCAGTACCGGTACGGCAAAATCCAGGTGAGCCTATACGGCAGAAAAACGGAAGAAGAATAACAAAAAGGAAGATTCACATGAAACTGGCAGTGTGTCCCGGCAGCTTTGACCCCATTACCAACGGCCATTTGGACATCATTCAGCGGGCTTCCCGCCTATTTGACCAGGTGGTGGTGCTGGTGGCCTATAATCCCCAAAAAAACAACCGGGCCTTTACAGTGTCGGAACGGTTGGAGATGATCGACGCCTGCATTGCCGGGCTGGACAACGTGCGAAGCGACAGCTATCCTGGCCTGGTGGCAGATTATTTGGAAGAAGTGGGAGGCTGCGCCATTGTCAAAGGACTGCGGGCAGTCAGTGACTTTGAGTATGAGTTTCAGCAGGCCATGGCCAATAAACGGCTGAATCCCAAAGCGGACACCGTGTTTTTGACCACGGCAACGGAAAACATGTTTTTGAGCTCCAGTCTGGTGAAACAGATTGCAGCTTTTGGGGGAGACATTGAAGAATTTGTACCCGCCTGCATTGCCGGGCGGATTCGGCAGCGGCTGTGTGTGCCGGATTTGGAACCGGACTGTGCCGCTGCCCCGTTGGAAGGAGACGCACAGAAATGAACGCGATTGAAATTTTGGATCTCATGGATGAAATGTTGGACAAAGCCTGGAATATGCCCATGTCCAACGGGAAATGTGTCATCAATGCGGATCGCATGAGGGAACTGATTGACGACATCAAGCGCAACCTGCCCCAGGAAATCAAGCAGGCCCGGTTAATTGTCCAGGACCGCACCGATATTTTAAGCGATGCCCGGAAGGAAGCGGACCAGTTGGTGAAGGCGGCGGAAGAAAAGGCCCGGCGCTTGGTGGACCAAAATGAAATTACCAAGACGGCCAAACAAAACGCCATGGAGATGGTGCAGAACGCCCAGGCCCAGGCACGCAGCCTGAAAAAAGCCGCCAACGAGTATGTGGACGAATTGTTGGGGAAGAATGAAAGACAGCTTCTGGAAGCCGCCAACCAGGTCAAGCGGGCCAGAGCCGCCCTTCACACCCCCCAGAACAGCGCCCACAACAAGTGAGGATGGGGATCATGGAAGAAAAACAGTTTCAGTTCAAAGACCGGTATGACCTGGAGGACTTAAAGCAGGTCACCCGCATCCTCCGCAGCGAAAACGGCTGCCCCTGGGATAAGGTGCAGACCCACCAGTCCATCCGTCAGGATTTTCTGGAAGAGACGCTGGAGGCCCTGGAAGCCATCGACAACCAGGACCCGGTGCTTTTGCGGGAAGAATTGGGGGATGTGCTGTTCCAGGTGGTGTTCCATGCCCAGATCGAGGCGGAACAAGGAAGGTTTGATCTGGCGGACGTAATCCACGACGTCACCTTTAAGCTGATTCACCGCCACCCCCATGTGTTTGGTTCCATCCAGGCGGATACGGTGGATCAGGTGCTGAAAAACTGGGATGAAATCAAAAAAGAGGAAAAGAATCAGCAGTCCTACACCGACACCCTGCGGGCGGTGCCCAAAACCTTCCCCGCTTTGATGCGGGCCCAGAAGGTGCAGAAGCGGGCAGGGAAGGTTGGTTTTGATTTTGAAAACCAGCAGCAAACCTGGGACGCTTTGGCGGAAGAAATCCAAGAACTGAAAGAAGCGGTAACACAACAGGATCCGTCAGCCATGGAAGAAGAATTGGGGGATGTTCTCTTCTCTGTGGTGAATCTTTCCCGGTTTTTGGGGCTGGATGCCGAAAAATGCTTGACAAATGCAGTGGAAAAGTTTATAAATAGATTTGCTAAGGTCGAATTTTTGGCAGAACAGCAGCAATTAGATCTCAAGCGGACCGATCATGAGACCCTAGAGTCGCTTTATCAGCAAAGCAAATGTCATTTGTCTGACAAATCAACAGATTAGGGAGGTAACCCACCATGACCAAAACAGAATTGTGTGCAGCAGTAGCAGAACAGGCTGGCCTGAGCAAGAAAGACGCCGAGAAAGCGGTGTCCTCGGTTCTGGACGTAATCGTAGACGCCCTGGAAAAGGGAGAAAAGGTGCAGCTGGTCGGCTTCGGCACCTTTGAAGTACGGGAACGTGCAGCCCGCACCGGCAAGAACCCCCGCACCGGTGAAACCATCGAGATTGCAGCCAGCAAAGTACCTGCCTTCAAGCCCGGACAGGCCATGAAGAATCGGTTGAACTGATTACGCTGCCCTTTGACAGAAAAGGGTTGCCGCCCTCAAACGTGATGGGGCGGCAATTTTATTTTACCGGAAAGGAGAACATCCCAATGCGCTTGGATAAATATTTAAAGCTCACCCGCCTGATTAAGCGGCGCACCGTGGCCAACGATGCCTGCGACGCCGGCAAGATCACCGTCAACGGCAATGTGGCCAAAGCGTCCTATCAGGTGAAGGTGGGGGACATTTTGGAGATCACCCTGGGCACCCGCACCATCAAGGCGGAAGTGACCGGCTTAGAGGAACACGTCACCCGGGAAACCGCCGGGGACCAGTATCGGATTTTGGAAGAATAAAAGGCATTTCGGTCCAACCGTTCTAAATTTTCCTGGGAGGGCATACCTTTGTATTGCCGCAAAAACAGCAGGAAAGGAAGAATGCAGTATGACCGAACCCAAAACCATGATGCCTCACCAGTTGATTCTGGAGGAAAAAAGCCGGCTCTCCCTCACCGGGGTCACCGGGATCCTCAGCTTTGACGAAGCCTGTGCCGTGGTGGAGACCACCCTGGGCCAGCTGACGGTGGAGGGGCAGCATCTGCACATCCAGAAAAGCGATGTGGAGACTGGGGATCTGGTGATGGACGGGCAGGTCAACGCCTTGAGCTACAAACCGCTGAAAAAAGGCGGGGACGGCTTGTTGACCCGATTACTGAAATAGTGGATTTTTACTTTATCACCGATCTGCCGTTGCAGGTCACCTTGCTGGCCCGCTTTTTCCTGTACGGGGTTTTGGTGGGAATTTGGGCAGGGGTGTTGAAGGGACTGCGGTGGCCCGCCTGCAGGCTGTGGCAGGGGGTGCTGGATGTGCTGCTTTGGCTGGTGCCGGCAGTGGGATTTTTTCTGCTCTCTTTGGCGCTGTACCAGGGAAAGCTGCGGCTTTCTTTGGCCATGGCCGCCTTGCTGGGAGCGGTGTGCTGGCGGTACACCTTAGGCAGATTGTTGCAAAAACTCTGGCGGCAGATTTGTCTTGTGGTTTCCTTCCCGCTGCGGAGGGCGGGAAATTGGTGGCGCAAAAAGCGGCAGGCCGCAGCAAAAAGAGAAAAAAGCAAAAAAACACTGGAAAAAAGTTTGGGAATCCCCTTGAAAAAGACAGTTGGATTGATGTATAATAAGGCAGTAAGTCACTTTGGGTCGTTTTCCGGCCCTTCCAAGCACCCAAAAGGAGGTTCCCATGGCAGCCACAAAAAAACGTAAACGCCGGATCGTGGTGATTGTGGCGGTGATTGCCATCACCATCTATGTGGGGATTTCCATGGTGTTCATCACCAACTCCTATCGGGAAAAGAGCCAGGAGATTCAGCAGGTTCAGCAGCAGATTGATGAACAGACGGTGCTCAACCAAGAGTACCAGGCCATGATCGACCAGGGTGTGGATGACGAGTACATCCAGAAGCTGGCCAGAGAGAAGCTGGGCCTGGTGTACCCCGATGAACGGGTTTATATTGATATGGGCGGCTAACAGCCGAACTTATAAATTATTTTGAGAGAAAGAGATTGCCGAAGCAGGAGGAAACCGATTACATGCAGTTCGAGGTAGGGTCCATCGTAGAAGGAAAGGTCAACCGCATCACTAAATTTGGGGCATTCGTAGAGTTGGAGCCGGGGAAAACCGGTATGGTTCACATTTCGGAAGTGGCCAACAGCTATGTCAACGACATCAACGATTTCTTGCAGGAAGGGCAGACCGTCAAGGTAAAGATCCTCAACATCTCCGAGGATGGAAAGATCGCCCTCTCCATTAAGAAAACTCTTCCCCCGCCCCAGAAGCGGGACTTCCGCCGGGATGGTGGTCACCGAGATGGAAACCATCGGGACGGCGGCCATCGAGAAGGCGGCGCGCCTCGGGAAGGACGTTCCGGCGCTCCCAGATCCCGCACTTCTCAGAACAACCGGCCCAAAGCTCAGTATTACAGCGGCGGTTTTGACAAGGCTCCCACCGGCAACCAGAGCTTTGACGATATGCTCAGCCGCTTTATGGCCAGCAGTGACGAAAAGCTCAGCGGCATTAAGAAAAACCACGAGGTATCCCGCCGGGGCGGCGGCGGCCGCCGCCGTTAAGTAAAATTTTGCTTGACAGCCCAGCGGCAGTGTGATACAATATGGAATCGAAAACAAAGCAGAACCCATCTTCGTTCTCACCTGTGAGCTGAAAGATGCTTAACACAGGTTAATCTTCCTGAAAAGGCCGAACCGGTATGGTTGCGGCTGTTTTGGATCGGTTGAGAGCGCAGACGTAGTGGTCTGCGTTTTGTTTTTGCGAACCGCAAATAACGCATGGAGGTGTTTTTCATCGCTAACAACAGCAAAGAGGTGCTCATCAACGAAGCCATCCGGGAAAAAGAAGTCCGGGTAGTGGACGCCACCGGCCAGCAGCTGGGGATCATGTCCTCCCGGCAGGCGCTGGAACTGGCGCAGCAAAAAGGGCTGGATCTGGTTAATATTGCACCTCACGCAAAGCCCCCGGTCTGCCGGATTATGGATTACGGAAAGTATCGCTACGAGCAGGCCAAGCGGGAAAAGGAAGCCCGCAAAAACCAGAAAACCATTGAGGTCAAGGAAGTGCGGATGAATCTCAATATCGACGACCACGACCTCAACACCAAGATCAACAACGCCATCAAATTCTTGAAGGCGGGCAATAAGGTGAAGGTTTCGGTGCGTTTCCGGGGTAGAGAAATGGCTCACCAGGAGTTGGGACGGGCATTGCTGGAACGTTTCCAGCAGGCTTGTGCGGACTACGGCACGGTGGATAAACCGGCGAAGATGGAAGGGCGCAGCCTGTCCATGTTTATGGTGGACAAGACGAAAAAGTAAGCCCTATGCGTTAGTAAGCAAAGGAATATGAAGGAGGAACCTAGTTATGCCTAAACAAAAGACTCACAGCGGTGCGAAAAAGCGTTTCAACCTGACCAAAAACGGTAAAGTAAAGCGGGCTCACGCTTTTAAATCTCACATTCTCAACAAGAAGAGCACCAAGCGCAAAAGAGGTCTGCGCAAGGGCGGTTATGCCGATAAGAGCAATGTAGCCGCTATCAAAAAGATGATCCCCTACAAATAAGGACCCATGGGGAAAACCGGAATTTAGATTTTGTATGGACTATGGGAGGTAAACCGATATGGCACGAGTAAAAGGCGCTTTGGCGACCCGTAAAAGAAGAAAAAAGACCCTGAAGCTGGCCAAGGGCTATTGGGGCGGTAAATCCAAGCTGTTTAAAACCGCAAAAGAAGCGGTGATGAAATCCGGACAGTACGCATACATCGGCCGCCGGCTGAAGAAGCGTGATTTCCGTCGTCTGTGGATCACCCGGATCTCTGCCGGCTGCAAACAGAACGGCATGAACTACTCCACCTTTATGAACGGCCTGAAGAAGGCCGGTGTGGCAATGAACCGGAAGATGCTCTCCGAAGTTGCCATCCACGACGAAGCCGCCTTCACCGCCCTGTGCGATACCGCTAAGGCTGCTCTGAAATAAGAAACACCCAAACACCTGTGGGACGATTTTTCCCATGGGTGTTTTTTGCAAGCAAAAATAAGGAGGGATGACAGTGAACCAAATCACTTCCAAAGAGAATAAGGGAATCAAAGAATATGTAAAGCTGGCCAAATCCCGTTCCTTCCGGGAGGAGACCGGTTGGTTTGCCTTGGAAACGGTCAAACTGCTGCAGGAAGCTCTGCAAAGCGGCGTGGAGATTTTGCGGCTGTATGTCACCTCCGCACTGCTGGATGCGCACCCGGAATTGGTGGAACAGGCCCAGGCCTCCGGGGCGGAGTGCAGCTTGATTTCCCAGGAGTTGGAAGGGAAAATGAGCCAGACCGGCAACAGCCGGGGCTGCTTTGCCATCTGCAAAAGGCTTGACAAACTTCACCATATTGATAAAATAGGGAAGAAAGGGCGGTTTTTGTTTCTGAACGGACTTCAGGACAACGGCAATGTGGGAACCATTCTCCGCACGGCCGACGCCCTGGGAGCGGATGGGGTCATTCTGTCCAAGGACTGCTGTGACCTCTATTCCTTAAAGACCCTGCGCGCCGCCATGGGCAGCGCGTTTCGGGTGAAGGTGTACCGCTCTTTCCATCCAAAAGAAGATTTACTCTTTCTGGGAAAGGATTTTGACACCTGTGCCGCCGTGGTGGACGGTGATGCCTGTCCGGTGACTGCCCTGTCCTTTGGGGACAGTACGGTTTTGGTCATTGGAAACGAAGGCAACGGACTGCCGGAAGAGATTGTTTCCTGCTGCCGGATCCGAGTGACCATCCCTATGGCGGGAAAGGCGGAATCCCTCAATGCGGCCATGGCGGCGGGGATTCTGACCTGGGAGATGCTGCGTCCCAAGCAACCGTAACCCTCTGGATCCGTCCGAAAGGAGGCTCTTATGAAGCAAGTGTACTGGATTTGGCTCAGTCAATGTTTTCACACCGGCAGCAATCTGCCGGCGGAGCTCTGTAAGGCATTGGGCGGGGCAGAAGAGATTTTTCGCACCGAACCGGGGAATTTTCCCCCAATCCAAGGTTTGCGGAAGGATCATCTGGAAGCGTTGGGCAACAAGGACCTTTCTGCTGCCCAGCGGGTATGGGAACAGTGCCGGGCGCTGAAAATCGGCGTCCTGACCTGGGAAGATCCCCGTTACCCTCAACGGCTGCGGCATATCTACGGCCCGCCTATGGTGCTGTATTATTTAGGAGATTTGAGTCTGCTGCATCAGCCGGTATCCATCGGTATGGTGGGCAGCCGGAGCAGTTCTCTGTACGGGATGAATGCCGCCAGTGTGCTGTCTTACCAGCTGGCCCTGCAGGGAATTGTGGTGGTCAGCGGCTGTGCCGTGGGCGGAGACAGCCGGGCGCATGATGGCGCTTTGCGGGCCGGAGGCATGACCATTGGGGTGGAAGCCTGCGGATTGGACGTAAACTATCCGGCAGACAACACCAAATTGCGCCGGGCCATTGCCCGGAAAGGACTGCTGCTCAGTGAATTGGAACCGGGACAGCGTCCCAGCAGCAAGTATTTTTCGGTGCGGAATCGCTTGATCAGCGGCCTCAGCGACGGTGTGGTGGTCGTGGAAGCACCCCAGCGCAGCGGCTGCCTGCTGACAGCTCGTTTGGCGGTGGAGCAGAGCCGGGATCTGTTTTGCGTTCCGCCTCGGGATATTTTCAGCCGGCAATGCTCCGGCGTGGTGGAATTTCTCCGGGATGGAGCCAAACCGGTGTTTGGGGTAGAGGATATCTTAAATGAATACCGGGAACGCTTGGAGGGAGCGGATCTGCGGATCCCCACTCCCCCTGCCGGGAAAACGCCGGTTCAAGCAGCCTCCTCTGTTTCTGAAAATCCGAATTCTTCCCAGTCTTTTCAAGAAGATCTGCCCCCGGTTTCCAAGGAAGCGGTAACCTCCCTTTCCGGAATTCCCCAAAAAGTGTACCAAGCACTGTGCGGCACCATGCAGGCCAATGAGTTGGCCGAGCTGACTCAAGAAGACGCCGGCAAGGTGATCGCCGCCCTCACGGAATTGGAGCTGGATGGCTTGGTGCGGCAGCTGGGCGGCGGGCGATATGAAAAACGGTAATGAGTTACAGGAGAAACGAACTATGACAGATACTCTGCAGCATCTGCAGGCGGAAGACAATTCCGCTCAGGGAAGCGCGGTACAGAAAGCGGCGGCAAAGCCCAAGCGCAAAACCGCCAAAAAACCGGCGGCTAAAAAGGGAGCCGGTAAAAAATTGGTCATCGTGGAAAGCCCTGCCAAGGGCAAAACCATTAAGAAATATCTGGGCCGGGGATACGAAGTGGTGGCTTCTATGGGCCACATCCGGGACCTGCCCAAAAGCAAGCTGGGGGTAGACATTGAAAATGACTTTACCCCTCAATATATCAATATCCGCAGCCAGTCCGCCACCATCAAGGAACTGAAAGCTCAGGCCAAGCAGAGCAGTATGGTCTATCTGGCCACCGACCCGGACCGGGAAGGGGAGGCCATCAGCTGGCATCTCACCACCTTGCTGGGTCTGCCGGAAGGACTGCAAAACCGGGTGACCTTCAATGAAATCACCAAAACCGGGGTGAAAAACGGCATGGCCGCACCTCGGACCATCGACATGGACTTGGTGGACGCCCAGCAGGCCCGCCGGGTGTTGGACCGGTTGGTGGGCTACAAAATCAGCCCCCTGCTGTGGCGGAAGATCCGCAGCGGCCTGTCTGCGGGACGAGTGCAGAGCGTAGTGGTCAGCCTGATCGTCAAGCGGGAGGATGAGATCCTCAGCTTTGTGCCGGAAGAATACTGGTCCATCGAAGCGGTACTGCACAAGCAGGACAACTTCAAGGAATTTACCGCCAAGTTCTTGGGGAAAAACGGGGAAAAAATCGCCCTGCACAACAAGGACGAAGCGGACGCCATCCTCAAAGAGCTGGAAGGGGCCCGCTATGTGGTGCAGGAAGTGAAGCTGGGCACCCGGAAGAAATCTCCGCCGCCCCCCTTTATCACCTCCACCTTGCAGCAGGAAGCTTCCCGCCGGTTTGGATTCCAGTCCCGGCGCACTATGCAGGCAGCCCAGGAGCTGTACGAAGGCATGGATGTGGAAGGATTCGGCACCTTGGGTCTGATTACCTATATGAGAACCGACTCTCTGCGCCTTTCCGACGAAGCCCGGCAGGGAGCCAAGGAGTATATCCTCTCTACCTACGGGGAACGGTATTACCCGGAAACTCCCCGGATCTACAAGAGCAAAAATGCCCAGGACGGCCACGAAGCCATCCGTCCCACCACCCCCTCTTTGACGCCGGCCATGGCCAAGGACAGCCTGACCTCCGACCAGTTTAAGATCTACAAGCTGGTGTGGGAACGGTTTATGGCCAGCCAGATGGAAAGCTGCGTTATGAAGACGGTGCGGGCGCTGATCGACGCCAATGGCTATACCTTCGGCGCTTCCGGTTATCGGGTGGAGTTTGACGGCTACACCGTACTGTACGACGAAGCCAAGGACGAGGAAAAGGCCCAGCAGGGAATGCTGCCGCCGTTGGAGGCGCAGGAAGAGCTGGTGCTGCAAAACATCCAGGGCAACCAGCATTTTACCGCCCCGCCTCCCCGGTACACCGAAGCCAGCCTGATTAAAACCTTGGAAGAAAACGGCATCGGCCGTCCTTCCACCTATGCCCCCACCATCGGCACGGTGCTCAGCCGCCGGTACGTGGAGCGGGAAGGCCGTCAGCTCAAGCCCACCGAGCTGGGGAGGGTGACCAACCAGCTGATTACCGACAATTTCCACGAGATTGTGGACGTGGACTTTACCGCCAACATGGAATCCCAGCTGGACCTGGTGGAAGCGGGAAAGCTTCCCTGGAAGCAGGTCATCCGGGACTTTTACGGGGAATTTGAAAAGGAACTGGAAGCGGCGGACAAAAACATCACCGGAGAAAAGATTGCGCTGCAGGACGAAGTCACCGACGTAATCTGCGAAAAATGCGGCCGGAACATGGTCATCAAACACGGCCGGTACGGGAAGTTTTTGGCCTGCCCCGGTTATCCCGAGTGCAAAAACACCAAGCGCTTGGTCACCAAGGCGGAGGGCACCTGTCCCCGCTGCGGCCGGGAGCTGGAAGAAAAGACCTCCAAAAAGGGAAAGAAATTTTTCGGCTGTTCCGGGTATCCCGACTGCGACTTTATGACCTGGGACACTCCCTTGAAGGACACCTGCCCGGTGTGCGGCAAAACCTTGCTGCGGAAAAACGGCAAAAACGGAAAGATTTACTGCTCCAACGAGCATTGTGATTTTGAAAAAGGATTGGACGAAGTATGAGAGTAACGGTGGTAGGCGCCGGTTTGGCAGGCTGTGAAGCGGCCTGGCAGCTGGCCTGCCGGGGTATCCCGGTGACCCTTCTGGAAATGAAGCCCGCCCACTTTTCCCCGGCCCACCGCTATGCCGGTTTTGCAGAGTTGGTCTGCTCCAACTCCTTGAAGGCCCAGCGGCTGGATTCGGCGGCCGGACTGCTAAAGGAAGAGATGCGCCGGTTAGGTTCGGTGTGCTTGGCTGCGGCGGACCATCACCGGGTTCCTGCCGGAGGGGCTTTGGCCGTGGAACGGGTAGGCTTTTCCGACGAAGTAACCAAAGCCATTCAAAGCCATCCCCTGATTACAGTGGAAGAGAAGATGGTGGAAGAGATCCCGGAAGGAACGGTGATTTTGGCCACCGGTCCCCTGACCCAGGGGAAGCTGGCCCAGTCCATCGGCCAGTTGGTGGATCAGCAGCGCTTGGCCTTTTTTGACGCCGCCGCCCCCATTGTCAGCGGGGAAAGCGTGGATACCTCCATTGCTTTTTATGCGTCCCGGTACGGGAAAGGGGACGGGGAGGATTACCTGAACTGTCCCATGAACAA
>DVGY01000183.1 GCA_018712465.1 Candidatus Egerieicola pullicola
TGGTATTCGTATAACCGACATACACTGTCTGATCTGGCTGGAAGGATTGCTGATAATCCGTATGATAAATTCCACAAATAGAGTAAGTTTTTTCCTTTGTGTCAACACCGAGATAATTATCTCCCTCCCAAATTCCTTTTTCTACTGGAAATTGAATCTCCTGCCCAACTAACTGCGTAAGGGAACTATTTTGCTGCTGGACCTGGTAATAGGCCAGCACATCCGGGATCAATACCTGATCCGTTCCGGCTTGGGGATACTCCCCGGCCAACAGGGTAATGTGATCGGGATTGTAATGAGGCAGATACTCCGGCGGGACACTCAAGGACGCAAAACCAAATTCAATCGTGTCCGGGGTAGTCATGGCACCGGGCTGATTTTTCACGGTGTCCGGAAATTCCTCCAAAGGGATGGCCAATTCCAAACTATAGAATTCTACATCCGCCGCCCTATAGCTGCCGCTGTCCAGGACGATGGCGTCCTCCACTCCCTCCATGGCCTTCACCTGCTCCAGGTCCCCCTGGGTAAAGTGCAGCCGCTTGCCGTCACCGGCTGCCAGGGTGATGCCTTTGACGTTGTATTCATCCCGCACCGCATCCTTGAAGTTTCCCAGATCAATCAAAATGCTCTGGTTGTCGATTCCCTGCATCATCATGTCCAGCACCACATGGGTCATCCCCAGCACCAGATTGAACAGCAGCACAAACACAATAAAGATGGCGGTAATGGGAATGTTGTGCAGAATTAAATCCGATACCCGGCACCGCACGCTTTTCCAAGCATACCCCAACAGCTTCCGCTTGGGCAACGGCTGGGAGAAATTCAGCGACATGGTGACTGGCGGAACGCTGACGGACTTTTCCTTTCGATCCACTTCCAGAATCTTCTTCTGCTCTAAACGATATAATACATCAGCATATTCCATCACCCGGCTATCATGTGTAATCAAAATCACCATACAGCTTTCTTCCGCCAGCTTTTGCACATACTCCATGACGATGTGGGTGTTGGCGTCGTCCAGATTGCCGGTGGGTTCGTCCAGCAGCAGAATCTCCGGGTGGTTCAAGGCGGCCCGGGCCAGGGCCAGCCGCTGTTTTTCTCCGCCGCTTAATTTCTTTACCTTTTGATGGGTCAGTTCCAGCAAATCCATCCGTGCCAAGGCTTGGCGGATAGCTTCTTCTCCCTGATGGGGATCGTTGAGGGCAAATTTCAGATTATCCTCCACCGTGAAGTCCCCCAGCAGCTTATCATCTTGGTACACCAGCTGCATCCGGCTGCTTCGGATCCCATCCCAATCCCGGTTGGTCAGCTCCGAGGCGTCCCGGCCGAAGAGGGTGTAGCTGCCGGTAAAATCCCGGTCCAGGCCGAAGAGCATATGGAGCAGGGTGGTTTTCCCCGATCCGGAGGCCCCCAAGATAGCGTAGACCTTCCCCGGCTGATCGAAGGTGGCGCTCATCTGGTCAAAGATCACCTTCTTGCCAAAGGCCTTGTGAATGTGGTTCAGTTGAATCATAAGACTGCCTCCTTTCTCACCAGCAGAACATTATTTCCTCACTTAGAGAATAGCAGCAAATAGGAAAGATCTAGTAAAGAAAATGGTTAAGATTTGGTTAAGATTGCTATTTGAGCAGAAAAAGACCCGCTGGGCCGAAATCCGGCGAAGCGGGTAAAATACGGGGACGCCCCCACAATATCTGTGGAAAGTCATCTTCCATTATTTGTTCCGAAAAAGTTTCCTCAAAACGTCAGGTTTCCCCCAGCACCATGGGTTGGATCTGTTTTCCTTCCAAAGCCGCCCACAAGGTTTCCTCCAACTTGGAAAAGTCCGCCACCAAACTGGTGGGCTTCTTGGCGCTGTTGTCCTGACGGTAAGGAACAAAGTAGTAGTGTTTGCGGTTTTGCAGCGCCGCCAGATTCTGAGCCGCTCCGGCCAGAGCATCGTTGGTGGACACCCCAACCACCACCGGCTTGGCGTTGCGCAGATGGCTCTTCACCGCCATGGTCACCGGAGTATCCACAATGGAGTGGGCCAGTTTGGCCAGAGTATTGCCGGTACAGGGAGTCACTGCCAAAATATCGGTCATCCCTTTTGGTCCGATGGGTTCCGCCTGAGGAATAGTGAGAATAGGATCCCGGCCGCTGATGGCTTTCAACCGTTCCAGATGGTCTTTGGCTTTGCCGAACCGGGTATCCAATCCAGCAGCATTGAAGGAAAAAATAGGCAGCAAGGAAAAATGCTGAGCCAGCTGTTCCAGCTTGGTGAACACCGTTTCAAAGGTGCAGAAAGACCCGGTGATGCACACCCCCAAAACTGGTTTGCTCATTGCCGGTTCCCCCCTTTTTCCCAATGTTCTTCCAAAATTTCCCGGACTGTTTCTCCCAACAGCCGTCCTGCCTGCACCGGGAACCACTTTCCCGGCAGCCCCAGTTCCAGCCGGGTGGGGATGAAATATTCCTTTGCGGCGGCAAAGTCCACCCCGCCGGGAGCAGAAGCCAGATCCAACACCAAAGTGCCTTCTTCTAAGGCCGCCAACTCCCTGCGTCCTATCACCGGAGCCGGAATGGTATTAATCACCAAATCCACCTGGCCCAGGGCCGGTTCCATCTCCGCGAAAGGCACAGCCTTTACTCCAGCCTGTTCTGCCAAAGCAAGCTGGGCAGGATTACGAGCGGCAGCACTGACCACGGCGCCCCGTTCCTTCAGCACCGGCCACAAGGCCCGGGCTACCCGGCCTCCTCCCAGTACCAGCACCGATTTGCCTCGAAGGAAGATCCCGTCCTCCATTCCCAGCAGCACCGGCACCGCTTGAGCGGTGAGTTTGGCGTTTTCCCACACCAATCTTTCCCGCTCCATTACATCTTCCACCGGGTAGCCCAAGGACTGGATGGTTTGCCGGCTCTTTGCAGAAAAAGATCCGCCTACCACCAGCGCCCCCGGCTTCAGGCGGCTGAGCAGGGGGATCAGTTCCAATGGCGGTCCCTCCAAAGTGGGCACCTTCTCATTTCGCAGTGCAGGAAGGGGCAGCACCAGCCCGTCGTAAGAAAATCCGGAGGCCTCCCCTTCTCCCAGGCCCAGGGTATCCAGCCGCCAGGACCCCCGGCGAAGCACCGGAAGCAGCGCCAGCTGACGGCGGTCCCCTCCGGCTGCCAAAAGTGTTTTGTACTCCAAAAAAATCTCCTCCCATGGGAAAGAAATGTAGTTTCGCTTTTTGAATATCCTATGAGGGGGCAGGACAAAAGGTGCTTTGGGTTTGCCCCTTCCCCAAAAGGGCAAAAAGAGAAGCGTGTCCTTAAATAGAACACGCCTTTTCTCATTTCGCAACAATATCAATTTACAGGCTCCTTGCCGCCCGTTATCTAATTCAGTCTTGGGAAGGTTCGCCGTCAGGGGAAACGCCGGCCTGCTCCACTGCCTGGTGATAGGCGGCCAGAATGCTTTCTTCCAGTTCCTTGCGTCCCTGTGCGGAGATGGGATGTACCACATCCCGATAGATTCCGGTCTCCTCTCGCCGGCTTGGCATGGCCACAAACAAGCGGTTTTGTCCTTCAATCACCTTGATGTCATGTATGGCAAGGGAATGATCCACCGTAATAGACACAACGGCCCGCAGGCGGCCTTCATTCATCAGCTTGCGAATTTTGATATCGGTGATGTTCAACATAAGTTTACCTCCAAAAAGTGCTTATACAAGCCGTTCACGGCGGCCTGAATAGTCTATTCCGTCTCAGGAAAGTACTTCAGGAGTTGTATACACTATGATGTCCAACGCCAATCCATCCGATGATTCCTCTCGAGTGTCAATCTGTAAAGTGGGTTACAGAGGAGTACGGCAGCACTCCAAAACCTGGTTTTGCTTCAGCGGTCCGCCGAACAGATCCAGCGCACTGCCAATGGTAATGTGAATCCGATCATCTCCCAATCGTTTGATCTGCCGGATATCCTCCAAACTGTGGATCCCTCCGGCATAGGTGCAGGGAATTTTTCCCCAAGAGGACAAAAGCTTCACCAGACCCAGCTCCACACCGGACTGCTTGCCCTCCACGTCTACTCCATGGACGAGAAATTCGTCGCAGTAGGCGCTTAAGCGGTCCAACAAGGCGGGGGTCAGAGGAACCTGAGTAAATTTCTGCCAACGGTCGGTGACGATATAATACTCCCCGTCCCGCTTGCGGCAGCTTACATCCAACACCAACCGGTGTTTTGAGCAGACCTGTTCCAGCTTCTTCAACCGCTCCCAGTTCACTTCTCCGCCGGAGAAGACGTAACTGGTGACGATCACATGGCTGGCGCCCCAATCCAGAAACTCCATGGCATTGTCGGGGGTGACTCCGCCTCCCAGCTGTAACCCGCCTGGAAAAGCAGAAAGAGCCAGCTTGGCCTGGTGCAGGTCCGCCGGATAATAGGGGCTGGTATGGGGGTTGAGCAGGATGACATGACCTCCTTTGAGACCTAGATCCCGATACAGGGAGGCATAGTAAGCGCCGTCGCGAAGAGAGACAAAGTTCTCTTGAGCCCGATCTCCCTCGTCGGAGAGGGCGCCGCCCACGATCTGCTTCACCTGCCCGTTATGAATGTCGATACATGGGCGAAATTGCAACTTTTGTACTCCCTTCTACCGGCTCCTGCCAGGGGGAATTCCCAGGCTCCGGTTCTCCGGTGTAAAAAACAAGTTTGTCCTTCTATTCATATATTACCCTGTTCGTCCCAAAAAAGCAAGAGATTTTCTGTTCTTTGGCATTTTTCACAACATTTTTGTTGCTTTTTGGGTTCTCCTTTATTTTTCAATAAACATACAATACTCACCAAATAATCGGAAGAATTGCCTTGTAAAGTAGTCCAGAGAAGAAAGTCCCTTTAATTCATG
>DVGY01000184.1 GCA_018712465.1 Candidatus Egerieicola pullicola
GGTTGCAGCAGGTTTCATCCGCTTCGGTGACCCGTCCGGTTTGGGCCAAAGGTTGTAACTTACTCATCTTCGGTTCCTCCTTGGTTAGATATTTCCGGCACCGGGATCGGTGAGGGCTAGGGTGGTGGAACACCCACTGCTGTCCCCTACCAGCCGAATGCCGGAAAGCTCCAGCCCGGCATAGTCCAGCCCTGTCCCGGCGGAAAGGTTTACCCGCTGACCCAGCCGGTAGCGGTGCAGGCCGTCCAGCACCAGCTTCCCGGTGAGATAGTCCAGCTGGCCTTGCCGAAAATAGTTTCCCGCCGCCTGCGTTAGGTTTTGGCTCCACCGGCCGGGCGGTGCGTAATACTCGGTTTTTTCCGCCAGCAGGCTTTGGGCAAACCGGTTCTGCACCAGGCGGTATTGGTCGGTTTGGTCCAGCACATAAAGCCGGGCAATCAAACCGGTGCGGTCCAGGCTCAGGGTAAAGGACTGATAGTCCCCTTGAGAAAAGGAAATGGTCTCCCCCGCAGTGGAAGGAGATTGCAGCACCCGATCCTCGTCCACCCAGGGCAGATACCCCAGCAGCAGCCGGCAGTAAAACTGCAAAAATTCCCAGTGGCTCATCCCCTTGGCGCAGGTGATCTGGCTCAGAGTCCCGCCGGAAAGAGCGCTGCCGGACAAGCCGTAGGGGTAACCGTGATCGTAGAGCAGCTGGGCCAAGCTGTAGTTTTGGTACACCACCGGCGCCGCCTCATTGTCCACCAAAGAAGCCGTCTGGCTCCGGGCGGTGAGGGTAGTCTGGATGCCGGAGGCGGTCTGCTCCCAAACTTCGGTGTCCATCCGGCCGGAAAACAGGGATTCCCCCTGCAAATACACTTCCAGCCGGTGAATCCAATAGGCAGGCAGATCCAGGGCGGACAACTTCAAAACGGCGTAGGGGCGGTCTTTGGAAAACTCCCAGGAAAACTGGGTGATCTGCTTCACCGGATAGGCGTTTCCCGTGCTGTCGTAAGCGGTAACGGTCAAGGCAGCCACACCACAGTCCCCCTTTCCGGCGACAAGGGATCGGTGATTTGGGGATTGGCCGCAATCAGATCCGCCGCACCTACCCCCAACCGCTTGGCCAGGGTGTAGAGGGTTTCTCCTTCCTGAACCAAAGCGTAATCATTCCCGGCAGACAGGGCGGCGGCGTAATCCGGATCCTCCAAAAAGGTAAAACGGTACTCCAGCACCGCCGGGCCGGATTGTCCCACCCCTTCCAAAGCGGTAAAGTAGCAGCGGATGGGGGAAAAGCCGGGCAGCTGCAGCACCCCGCTGTCCTGCTGTAAAAACAATCGGTGCAGCCGGGCAAATTCCGCTCCCAAATCTCCGGTGAGCTCGCCGGAACCGGTAATTTCCAAAGGAGCTTGTCCCAACTGCTGCACCGCCGTACCCCCAAAGGCCAGGGGAATGGCGCTCAACCGCTTGGCGGCGGACAGTTTCACTTCCTTGGGATAATAGGGGAAGGATTCCCCTTTATAAGAAAATTCTGCCAAAAAGCTCCCTCCTTGCTAGGATGCTCATTCCAGCACCATCCTTCGCTGCGCCACCACCGTCACCGTTTCCAGGCAGTTTTCCCCCACCGTGCAGCTCTGATCGATGCTCTGCCACTGGCAGCCGGAAAAGACGATCTGACATTCCGGCTTCACAATGGAGAGGGTGAAGTCCTCCAAATCGAAGAAATCCTCCTGGGGCTGTTGAGCTAAAAGCAGCCGTTTTAAGGTGATGGTGTACTGCTCCCGGCCGGTGACGGTGGCCACGGGAAGGGAGCTGCCAAAGGCTTCCAGAGAACGGCTCTCTTTTTGAGCGTGGAGGGTGTAGCCCTGGACCACTCCCTGACGCACCCCATTGATGGTCACCGAAATTTCCCGGGAGGTAGGAATCTGATAGGTATTCATGGCAATTCCTCCTTAGATCTGCACTACCAGGGTGGCCTGGATGGTGACGATGTTCCGGGCGGGGGTGAAAGAAACGGTGAGCAGGCAGCAGGAAGGATCGGTTTCTGCCGCCGCCGCACTGGGGGCTCCATAGGCGGAAAGATAGCCCTCCTGCTCCAGTTCCATCAGCTTGGCGGCGCAGAGGCTTTCGATGCCGTCTAAGGTGGCCCCGCCCAGACAGAGGGGAGTGAGGTAGCTTTCCAGTTCCCCCACCACATAATCCAAAATCAAGGGGGTGGAGAGGTTGAAATACCGGTAGTCGGTATTGCCCAGCTCATCTTGGGTGCAGGTGTCGATGCCCCGGATCAGGGTCAAAAGCCCCCCAGACAACTCTAACACCGAAATACCCTGTTCCATCTTTTCCTCTTTCTGGGCTTCGGTCATTTCCTCCACCCAGCCGGAAAACTCCATGGTGGAGCCGTTGCCCCCGGTGATCCGGCTGCTCTTGCTCACCAAAACGGCGGCTGCCGCAGGAGCCAGATTAACAGTACTGCTTTCCTCCCACTTCACTTGAGGGCAGGCCAGCACACAGCGCATGGAGTTCAGGGCAGTTGGGTCAGCGCTTCCTCCAGCAAAGAGGATCTTCCTGGCCCCCTGCTCCTCCAAAATATCCTTCATATCCGCCAGCAGGCTTTGCTGGGTAACGTCGGTGATCAAAAATTCCCCCTGAGTACTGCCCAGAAAGGCGGAGAATTCCGTTTCCAGGGCAGTTTGGGCATCGGCGGTGCGGTTTTGAGCCCACACCCCGGCAGCGCCCCCTTCTAAGCAAAGAAGGATCATCCGGGTCAAGGGACTTTGGTCGTTATCCTCCCCAAACACCGCCACCGCCTGGGCTGGAGTTTGGATAAACTGAATCCCGGAAGCGGTTTTGCCCCCCTTGGCATAGATGGCGATGGGGTAGGTCTCGCTTTGGGAATAGGTCCGATATTGGGTGGTGATGGTCACCCCCGGTCGAAGGGCCATTTACTCCTCTCCTTTCCAATTTGCATCCAGGCGCAGGCTGGTAAACTGCCCGGAGGTTTGAAGTTGCAGGCAGAGCACCTCCATTTTTGCAGTAAAGGGCAGTAGCAGTCCCTGCTGCTGGCGGTGAAACTCCAACGGCAGACGGCTCAGCTCCAACCACTCTGCACCGTCCCAAAAAAGCAGGGCTTCAAACAGGTTTTGGGCGTAAATCTCCCCCTGCTCCGCCTGTCCCAAGGGCAAAATCAAGGTCAAGCGAAACTCCACCGTTACTTTCCGTCCCTGAAGGGTTTCCCCCTCTTCCTGACCCAGATAATCCCCCAAGGCCAAGGGGGAAAAAGCGGCGCTTTCCATCTGCACCGCCAACCCTGGGGTTGCCGGCGGGGTCAGGCTGTACTGAGGGGCATATTTCAAAAAAACCGAAAATTCCGGCAATCGGCTGCTCAGCCGCTGAGCCAGCATACCGGTCAGCTCCGACAAAGTAGTAAACAGCAGCATCAGCTTTCCTCCTGTTCATAAGCGATGGATTTATAGTAAAGCAGCTCTTCCCCCAGCTTCACCGGCCGGACCAGCACCAAAGTGTACTGCTTACCCCCGGCGGTGAGAACTTGGTTTTCCTGCAAAGGCACCGATCCCTGGGACAGAATCCGCACCCGATGGGCAGGACAGTAGCCCATGGGAAGGCTGGTCAGCTCTTCCGGCTGGTCCTCTCCGTCCACTCGGGACAGGCAGCCGTAAACAGTGCTGCCGCCGGAGATGGTAAAGGCGGTGCCGTACCGGGAGAAAAAGTCTCCCAACGTGTTTGGCAGGCTCATACCCATCCTCCTTTCAGGTCAACAGAAAGGCGAAGCCGTTTTCCAATAGGTCTGCCAAGCTTTGTCGCAGAGAGTCCACCAGCTGCTGGGCGGACTGCTGCCGGCTGGACGCTCCATCCTGCCACTCCACCGTCAAATCCGGGGTGGAGATGCGTTTGAAGCCGTCGCCGCTGCCCGTTTGATTCAAATACCCCTGCCAAGCGATGGCTGCCACCAGCTGTTCCAGGGTTTCTTGGGCACAAGCGGGATCCGCCTGGGGGTTCAACTGTTTTTCCACCTGCCGCCGGGCAGACGAGAGCAGGCCGGAATACTCCTGGGCCTGCTCCTGAGTCAGTCCGGTGAGGAGGCAGAACTGGGCGAGAATATGGTTCTCATCCATCGTTTTTTGGCCTCCTTGATTTGGGTATTACAGGGTCAGCACCTTGCTGGCATCGGTGAAGATTTTGGCAAAGCCATAGGTGCAGGTGATGGCTGCACGTTCCAGCTGCTGGTCAATGAGTTTGTCGTATTCCAAGCTCAGATCCCCGGCAGTGACCATTTCCAGCGCACAGTTTTTGTCCAGTGCCACCATTTTTCCAGTGGGTACGGCTGCCGTGCGCAGCAGCTGGGCGCCCATAGGGGTGGTGAGCTTGCCGGTGCCGGCGAAATTTAATCCGGTAAGGGGATTTTTAA
>DVGY01000185.1 GCA_018712465.1 Candidatus Egerieicola pullicola
TTGTCCAGCGCTTGGGAGTAGTTTATCCTCTGAGCAATCGAATATTCCCTGCATCCAGGGATTTCCCTGGGTTTTTGCAAAGCAGAAACGTTTGCAAACCCAACGTTTCGAATGCACGCCCATCCGGTACGGGCGGCAAGAGGAAATCAGAAACATCTTTTTTTGCAAACATAGAATTTCTAATCATAGAAAGGAGGATCTTGTGAGCCTCTATGTGTTGGGCGATCCCCATCTTTCCTTGGGGAGTGAAAAACCCATGGACATCTTTTCCGGCTGGGACGGTTACGTCTCGCTGCTGGAAGAAAATTGGAAAAAAACAGTGCAGCCCCAGGACACCATTCTGTTGGCCGGGGACATTTCCTGGGCCTTGAAGCTGGAGGAAACCAAAGCGGACTTCGATTTTTTGGAAGCCCTGCCGGGGAAAAAGATCCTCCTAAAAGGCAACCACGATCTCTGGTGGTCCACCAAAAGCAAGGTGGAGCGGTTCTGGACCCAGCAGGGGTACACCAGCTTTTCCCTGCTGTTCAACAACGCCTACGAATACGGGGACTACTGCCTCTGCGGCAGCCGGGGCTGGATTAACGAACCGGGGGTACCCCAGGACAAAAAGATTCTGGACCGGGAAGCGGGACGGCTGCGGATGAGTTTGGAAGCAGGCCGGCAGACCGGCAAGCAGCCCATTGTCTTTCTGCACTATCCCCCGGTGTACGCTTCCCTGCGGTGTGATGAGATCATGGAGGTGCTGCTGGAGTACGGAGTGAAGCGCTGCTACTACGGCCACCTTCACGGCCGGGACACCTTCCGAGGCGCCGTCAACGGAACCCGGGAGGGGATTGCGTTTACCTTAATCAGCGCCGATTACCTGCGTTTTCAGCCTAAATTGGTGGAGCCGTAAGGGGGAAAGGGCCGGGAGCGGCGGCTTTTTTCGGCAAAACGATTGATTCTTTTCACACATTGTGGTATACTAATTACTTGATTGCGGGTGTCTTTGGAACGGAAGGGTTTTCCAAACACATCCAGCCAGTACAGTGATCCGGCGGGCAGAGGGAGTTTGCCTGCCCAGGAAAGGAACGATATAGCGTGATAAAGCCAAACATCTACCGCACCCACAGCTGCAACGACATCCGAGAGAAGGACATCGGCAGTGTGGCGCGGGTAGCCGGCTGGGTGGAAAATATTCGAGACCACGGCGGCGTCATCTTTTTGGATGTGCGGGACCAGTATGGGGTGGTGCAGGTAGTAATCCACGACGAAGCCATGCTGGACCAGGTGAACCGGGAATGCGTAGTCACCGCCTGCGGGCCGGTGGTAAAGCGGGACGAAGACACCATCAACCCCAAAATCGAAACCGGTACCGTGGAAATCCGGGCCACCGAACTGACGGTATTGGGCAAGTGCGAAAACGTACTGCCCTTTGAGGTGGCTACCTCCACCGAAGTCAAGGAAGAGGTGCGGCTGAAATACCGCTACCTGGACCTGCGCAACAAAAAGGTCCACGACAATATTTTGCTGCGGAGCAAGGTCATTGCCTTTTTGCGCCAGAAGATGACCGAGATGGGCTTTGTGGAGATGCAGACCCCCATCCTCAGCGCTTCCAGCCCGGAAGGAGCCAGAGACTACCTGATCCCCTCCCGGAAACATCACGGCAAGTTCTACGCCCTGCCCCAAGCCCCTCAGATCTTCAAGCAGCTTTTGATGGTCAGCGGCTTTGACAAATACTTCCAGGTTGCCCCCTGCTTCCGGGACGAAGACGCCCGGGCAGACCGCAGCCCCGGAGAATTCTATCAGCTGGACTTCGAGATGGCCTTTGCCACCCAGGAGGACGTGTTTGCAGTGGCGGAAGAGCTGCTCAGCGAAACCTTTGCCAAGTTTACCCACAAAAAGGTTTCCCCCGCTCCCTTCCCCCGAATCTCCTATGAGGAGTGCATGGTGAAGTACGGCACCGATAAGCCGGACCTGCGCAACCCCCTGGAGATTGTGGATGTGTCCGACCTGTTTGTGGACAGCAGCTTCAAGCCCTTCTGCAACAAGTGTGTCCGGGCCATCAAGGTCCCCGGCATGGCAGGTAAATCCAAGGGCTTCTTTGAAAAGATGGAAAAGTACGCCCTGGAAATCGGCATGAAGGGACTGGGCTACTTCAAGGTCACCGACGACTACAAGTACCTGGGCCCCATCGACAAATTCTTAAACGACGACCAGCGCCTGGAACTGAAAAACCGCTGCCAGCTGGAACCGGACTGCGTGCTCTACTTCATTGCGGACAGCAAGAAGGAAGCGCCCCGGCTGGCGGGCATGATTCGTCAGGAAGTGGCCAAGCGGATGGATCTCATCGACCAGGACAGCTTCCGGTTCTGCTTTGTGGTGGACTTCCCCATGTACGAGCAAGACGAGGAAACCGGCAAGATTATCTTTACCCACAACCCCTTCTCCATGCCCCAGGGAGGGCTGGAAGCCCTCACCACCAAGAACCCCTTGGACGTGCTGGCCTACCAGTACGACATTGTGGTCAACGGGGTGGAGCTGTCCAGCGGCGCAGTGCGCAACCACGACCTGGACATTATGGTCAAGGCCTTTGAAATCGCCGGGTACACCGAAGAGGACCTGAAGGAAAAATTCGGTTCCCTCTACAGCGCCTTCCACTACGGCGCACCTCCCCACGCCGGCATGGCCCCGGGCATCGACCGGATGATTATGCTGCTGGCGGAAGAAGAAAACATCCGGGAAGTCATCGCCTTCCCCATGAATTCCAACGCACAGGACCTGCTCACCGGAGCGCCTACCCCGGTGACCGAGCAGCAGCTTCGGGAGGTTCACATCAAGGTGCGCCCCCACAATTAAACGTCCAATGGTGGACTGTCATGGCTTGCTGTGACAGTCCTTTTTGGTAAGAAAACCAGATAGGAGGTTTTTTCATGGTATCCAGAGAAGAAATTGAAAACATTGCCCTCTTGTCCAAGCTGTTTGTGGCGGAGGAGGAGCTGGACGGTCTCACCAAGGAAATGGATCAGATGATCGCCTTTGCCGACACCATCAACCAGGCGACCGACGCTGGGGAGGAATTTGATAATATCAACGGCCTGCAAAACGCCTTCCGGGAGGACGAAGTGGTGCCCAGCTACCCTCAAAGTGAAATTTTGAAAAACCGGGACGGCGGCGTAGACGGATTTTTCTACGTAGCCAAACACAAATAAGGAGGACTTCAAGTATGCTGGATTATCTTTCTCAAATTCGCTCCTTGCAGTCCATGCTGCAGGGAAAAGAAATCAGCTGCACCCAGCTGACCCGGGCTTACCTGGACGCCATGGACCGGGACAACCCCAAACTCAACGCCTATGTCACCGCCACTCCGGACGCCGCCCTGGCCGCCGCCAAACGGGTGGACGAAAAGCTGGCCAACGGGGAAGCCCTTTCTCCCCTGGAAGGCATTCCCATGACCTTAAAGGACAACATCTCCACCAAGGACATCCCCACCACCTGCTGCTCCAAGATTTTGGAAGGGTACGTGCCCATCTACGACGCCACGGTGTGGAAGCTGCTCAAGGAGCAAAACGCCGTGCTGCTGGGCAAAACCAACATGGACGAATTCGCCATGGGTTCTTCCTGTGAAACCAGCTGCTTTGGCGGCGCCGCCAACCCCCACAACCTGGACCATGTAGCCGGGGGCTCTTCCGGCGGAGTGGCCAGCGCCGTGGGAGGCAACCTGGCGGCCTACGGTTTGGGCAGCGACACCGGCGGCAGTATCCGTCAGCCCGCCTCCTTCTGCGGCTTGGTGGGACTGAAACCCACCTACGGCGCTGTCAGCCGGTTCGGTCTGGTGGCCTACGCTTCCAGCCTGGACCAGATCGGCCCCATCACCACCAACGTGGAGGACACCGCTTTGGTGTACGACCAGATCTGCCAATACGACCCCATGGATTCCACCAGCAAGGGAGCCCAGGGAGACACCGCTTCCCACCTGAAGGATCCGGTGCAGGGCAAGAAAATCGGCATTGCCAAGGAATATCTGGAAGGGCTGAAGCCGGAGGTGGAAGCCGCCATCCAGCAGGCCATGAAAACCTATGAGGCCATGGGCTGTGAGCTGGTGGAGATCTCCCTGCCTGCTTTGAAGTACGCCCTGCCGGTGTACTATATCCTGGCCTGCGCCGAAGCCAGCTCCAACCTGGGACGGTACGACGGAATCCGGTACGGCTACCAGGCGGACAGCTACCGCAACACCCACGACATGATCTGCAAAACCCGCAGCGCCGGCTTCGGCAAGGAAGTCCAGCGGCGGATCCTGCTGGGGACCTACGTACTCAGCTCCGGCTACTACGACGCCTACTACAAAAAGGCCCAGAACCTGCGGGGCAGCATTGTCCGCACCTTCCGGGAAGCCTTTGCTCACTGCGACGCCATTTTGGCTCCCACCGTGCCCACCACCAGCTTCCCCAAGGGCTTTACCAGCCAGGATCCCATTGTCACCTACCAAACCGACATCTGCACCGTGCCGGTGAACATCTGCGGTCTGCCGGCGGTGAGCATTCCCTGCGGCTTTGACGAAAAGAACCTGCCCATCGGCATGCAGCTCATCGGCAACCGCTTTGCCGAAGCCAACATCCTGAACCTGGCCTGGCAGTTTGAGCAGGCCACCCAGGGTCAATTCAACAAAAAGGTAGAAGGAGGTCTTGCCCTGTGAGCTGGGAACTCGTTTCGGGTCTGGAAACCCACGTGGAGCTTTCCACCAAAACCAAAATTTTCTGCGGCTGCACCACCAAGTTCGGCGGAGAGCCCAACACCAACTGCTGCCCCATCTGTATCGGCCTGCCCGGCACCCTGCCCAAGCTGAACCGGCAGGTGGTGCACTACGCCATTATGGCGGGGCTGGCCACCCACTGCACCATCAACAACATCTCCAAGATGGACCGGAAAAACTACGTTTACCCCGACCTGCCCAAGGCCTACCAGATCAGCCAATACGACAAGCCCCTGTGCGAGCACGGCTATATCCAGCTGTCGAACGGCCGGAAGATCGGCATCACCCGGATCCACATTGAAGAGGACGCCGGCAAGCTGGTCCACGAACACGGGGACACCTACGTGGACTACAACCGGGGCGGCGTGCCGCTGATCGAGATCGTCTCCGAGCCGGACATCCGCAGCATTGCCGAAGCACGGGAATATGTGGAAAAGCTTCAGATGATTATGAAGCACATCGGGGTCAGCGACTGCAAGATGCAGGAAGGAAGCCTGCGCTGCGACGTAAACATTTCGGTGCGCCCCCAAGGCAGTGAAGAATTCGGCACCCGCACCGAAATCAAGAACATGAACTCCTTCACCAACATGGAAAAGGCCATGGCCTACGAGTACGACCGGCAGATCGACCTGCTGGAAAGCGGCGGCAAGGTGACCCAGGAAACCCTGCGGTGGAACCCGGACGAAGGCATCACCACCCCCATGCGGGGCAAGGAGGATGCCCACGACTACCGGTACTTCCGGGAGCCGGACCTGGTGACCATCTACACCACCGACCAGGAAATCGAAGCCATCCGTCAGGAGCTGCCGGAACTGCCCGACGCCCGGATTGCCCGGTATCAGGAAGAGTTCGGCCTGCCGGCAGCGGACGCCCAGCTTTTGGTGAAGTACCGGAAGATTGCAGAGTACTTTGAAGCCGCCAGTGAAGGTTTGTCCAACAAAAAGACGGTAGCCAACTTCATTCTGGGCCAGATCTTCCGCACCTTGGTCACCGACGAGGAAAAGGAAAACGGCGCGGTAGCCATTCCGCCGGAGTACCTCCACGATTTGGCCAAGCTGTTGGAGGACGGCAAGATCAAGATGAATCTGGCCAAAACCACCCTGGACAAGATGCTGGAAACCAAAAAGCCCTGCACCGACTTCATCAGCGAGCAGGACATGGGGGACATTGACGAGGACACCCTCCGTTCCATCTGCCAGAGCGTAGTGGAGCAAAACCCCAAGGCGGTAGCCGACTTTAAGGGAGGCAAAGACAAAGCGGTAAAGGCCCTGATCGGTCAGGTCATGAAGCAGACCCGGGGCAAAGCCGACGGCCGGAAAGCGGAAGCGCTGATGGTGGAAATGATGAACGCCATGGACTAAAATATGGTGGACAAAATACCGGGAGGATGCTACAATAAAGGCAGCATCCCCGGTAAAATAGAGATGCAGAGGGGAGTGGAAACACTTCCCTCTTTTTTGCTTAAAAGTTTTCGGTCAAGCCTTTTTCAAAAGGCTTGATCCAAACTTCACGTTTCCCCGAAAGGAGCCTTCCCATGAACCCACAAGAAATCCTCTCCCAAATGACCCTCACCGAAAAGGCCGACCTCTGCTCCGGCGCCGACTTCTGGCACATCCCCGGCGTCCCCCGCCTGGGCGTCCAACCCATGCTGGTCTGCGACGGCCCCCACGGCCTGCGCAAGCACATCGACAGCGCCATCCAGGCCGGCTTCTACGAAGCCGTTTCCACCACCTGCTTCCCCACCAGCGCCTGCATGGCCAACTCCTTCGACGTGGCCCTGGAAGAAGAAGTGGGGGACGCCTTAGGCAAGGACTGCCAGGCGGAACAGATCGGCATCCTGCTGGGCCCCGGCGCCAACCTGAAGCGCAGCCCCCTCTGCGGCCGGAATTTTGAATACTTTTCCGAAGACCCCTACCTCTCCTCCCACATGGCGGACGGGTACATTCGGGGCTTACAGCAAAACGGGGTGGGGTGCTGCCTGAAGCACTTTGCCGCCAACAACCAGGAATACCGGCGGCTGAATGTCAGCGACCAGGTGGACCAGCGTACCCTCCGGGAGCTGTACCTGGCCAGCTTTGAGTACCCCATCAAGCACGCCAAGCCCTGGAGCATCATGTGCTCCTACAACCGGATCAACGGCACCTATTCCTCCGACAACCGCTGGCTGCTCACCGACCTGCTGCGCAAGGAGTGGGGGTACGATGGCATGGTCATGTCCGACTGGTTTGCGGTCAACGACCGGATCGCCGGCATCAAGGCGGGGCTGAACCTGGAAATGCCCGGCACCGACCACGACTCCAACCGTCAGGTGGAACTGGCAGTGCTGGAAGGCAAACTCACCATGGAAGAGCTGGACAGCGTGGTGCTGGACACCTTAAAAATCCTGGCCCGTCTGCCCCAGTGGCCGGAACACGCCACCCTGCCCTTTGAAAGCGACCACGCCCTGGCTCGGAAGGCGGCGGCCCAAAGCGCCGTGCTGCTGAAAAACCAGGACGGGGTGCTGCCCTTATGGGACAACCAGAAGGTGGCCTTCATCGGCGCCTTTGCCAAAACCCCCCGCTATCAGGGCGGCGGCAGCAGCCACGTCAACGCCCACCACGTCACCAATTCCTGGGAAGCGGCCCAAGGCCGGTTTGCCTCTCTCACCTACGCCTCCGGCTACGATCTCTCCAAGGACGAGGACGACTCTCTGATCCCCGCCGCGGTGGAAACCGCCAAGCGCGCGGACATTGCGGTGATCTTTGCGGGACTGCCGGAACACTACGAATCCGAAGGCTACGACCGCACCCACCTAAATCTCCCTCCCTGCCAGAACCGGCTGATCTCCCAGGTGGCGGCGGTGCAGCCCAACACCGTGGTGGTGCTCATGGGCGGCAGCGCTATGATCCTGCCCTGGCGGGATGAAGTGAAGAGCATCCTCTACCTCTGCCTGGGCGGCGAAGCGGCCGGAGAAGCGGCGGTGGATCTGCTCACCGGCGATGTCTCCCCCTCCGGGCGGTTGGCGGAAACCTTCCCCCTGCGGTTGGAGGACACCCCTTCCTACCTGGATTTCCCGGGGCAGGACGATTTCGTCCACTATCACGAAAATATCTACATCGGCTACCGCTGGTATCTGGCCCGGAAGATTCCGGTGCAGTACCCCTTTGGCTACGGTTTGTCCTACACCAGCTTCTCCTGCGCTAACCTGCGGCTGAGCCAGTCCACCATCACCCAGGGCGACACCATCACCGCCCAGGTGGAGGTCACCAACACCGGTTCGGTGCCGGGGGCGGAAGTGGTGCAGCTTTACGTAGCGGACCATTCCGGCAAGGCTTCCCGTCCTCCCAGAGAGCTGAAGGGCTTTGCCAAGGTCTTTCTCCAACCTGGGGAAACCAAAACGGTGTCCCTGACCCTGGATTGGCGCAGCTTTGCCTGGTACGACGAGCAGCTTTCCGACTGGTACGCCCAGGGCAGCTTTGAGGTGCAGATCTGCGCCGACTGCGAACGGGTGCTGCTTTCCGCTCCGGTGGAGGCTTCCTCCAAAATCCAGCGGCCCTTGGTGGTCACCCGGAACAGCACTCTGGATGAGCTGCTGCCCCACCCGGTAGCGGGACCGGCGGTGCGCCAGCTCTTTGCCCGGGCCGGCATCACCGACGAAAAGCTCACCCACCCCGACGGCCACACCCTGCCCTTGGACTACCCCATCCGCAACCTGCGCTACGAAGCCCAGCTTTCCATTGGGGAGCTGGAGGACTGGATCCAAAAGCTGAACCTTGCCATCCGGGAGGCGGAACCATGCTGCGAATGACTGCCCGGCTGATCCCACAGCGTCCCGGCTGGGAAGCCTACTGCAACGAGCTGGACTGCAAAGGGGAAGGGGACTCCAAGGAGGACGCCCTGTTCAGCCTGGCCCGTTCCCTGCTGGAATACGCCCAAGCCTTTAAGCGCCAGCGGGGGCTGGACAGCGTGGAGCTGGAACGGGATCCGGAATTCCCCTACGTCAAGCTAATTTTAAGCGTCAGCGATCCCTGCGACATTGTCAAATTGATTGTGGCAAACTAAATCCAAATAAAAAAGGCGGCTTTTGAGAATCTCTTCCCAAGAGCCGTCCTTCTTTTTGAAGCAAATTAAGAGGGTTCCCCCTTCACCCATTTCAGCGCCGATTTTTCCAGCCGGGACACCTGGGCCTGGGAAATGCCGATTTCCTTGGCCACCTCGGTTTGGGTTTTCCCCAGCTGGAACCGCAGCTGCAAAATCCGCTTTTCCCGTGCCGGCAGGGAGCGGATCTGTTCCTTCAAGGCAATCAGATCCACCCAGCTATCCCCCTGGTCGTCCCCCAGCTGATCCAGCACATAAATGGTGTCCCCGCCGTCGGAGTACACCGGCTCGTACAGGCTCACCGGCCCCACCATGGATTCCAGGGCCAGCACCACCTCGGTGCGGGGCAGATCCAGCTCCTGGGCGATTTCCTGGGCGGTGGGCTCCCGATCTAGTTTGGCGGTGAGCTTTTCCTTGGCGTTCATGGCCCGGTAGGCGGTGTCCCGTAACGACCGGCTCACCCGCACCGGGTTAAAATCCCGGAGATACCGCCGCAGCTCCCCGATAATCATGGGCACGGCATAGGTGGAAAACCGCACCCCCTGGCTGAGATCGAAGTTGTCGATGGCCTTCATCAGCCCAATACACCCCACCTGGAACAGGTCGTTGGGATTTTCTCCCCGGCGGTCGAACCGCTGGATCACGCTGAGCACCAGCTTCAGGTTGCCGGTAATCAGTTTTTCCCGGGCGGTAGGGTCCCCTGCCTGCATTTGTTTGAGCAGCTCCACCTTTTCCGATTCCTTGAGCACCTTCAACTGGGAGGTGTTCACCCCGCACAAATCCACCTTATACATACCAAAACCCGCCTTTCCTAACCTATTGGTTAGTATGGGCGGATTGGATGGAATCATACAGAAAATGGAAGGAAATGGAAAAAGCCAATGTAAAAGTTTTTGGTCAGAAACATGACGAAGGCTTGTTTCGCTTTCCTACAAAAAGCTGGACCAAAAACTTTTATGTTATTTCTCATTCAGCGGGCTTAGCGCAATCTCTCCCGTCTCCAAGGTAGGCTTCAGCAGAATGATCCGCTGGTTAGCCGATCCCCGAAACTTCAAGGTAATATCCTTCTGAGCCTGGATAAACTCCCCATCCACCAGCACATCCATCAATTCCAGCATGGGCCGGGTGGCTTCACAGTGGGCCCGGCTTTCCCCCAGCAGTTCCTCCAGGGTATAGCCGGAATAGCACCAAATGTCCTTTTGCGGGAACTTGGCCCGCACCTTTTGCAGAAAGGGCAGCAGCGCTCGCTGGTGTTCCGGTTCCATAGGTTCTCCCCCCAACAGGGTCAGCCCGGCGACATAGGGGTGATCCAGGGCAGCCAGCAGCTCCTCCTCCACTGCGGGGGTGAAGGGTTTGCCGTAAGTAAAATCCCAGGTTTCTTCATTGAAGCAGCCGGGACAGTGATGGGTGCAGCCGGACACAAACAAACTCACCCGCACACCGGTGCCGTCGGCCACATCCACCTTTTTGATCTCGGCGTAATTCAATGTAAGTTCCTCCTTGGTCTCTTACAGGTGCAGCACCCGTTCCTTGATTTCCTGGGTGCGGCCCTGGTTCCAGAACTGCGTGCCGATATAACCGCAGGTCCGCCGGGCCACGTTCATGGTATCCTGGTCCCGGTTATGACAGTTGGGGCACTCCCACACCAGCTTGCCGTCCTCGTCCGCCACGATCTGGATTTCTCCGTCGTAGCCGCACTTCTGGCAGTAATCGCTTTTGGTGTTCAGTTCTGCGTACATAATGTTGTCGTAAATGTGCTGCATCACCGCCAGCACCGCCTCCACGTTGTCCTGGAGGTTGGGCACTTCCACATAGCTGATAGCGCCGCCGGGGCTCAGTTTCTGGAACTGGCTCTCAAAGCTCAGTTTGGTAAAGGCGTCGATGTTTTCGGTGACGTGGACGTGATAGCTGTTGGTGATATAGTTTTTGTCGGTGACCCCGGGAATGATGCCAAACCGCTTTTGCAGGCACTTGGCAAACTTATAGGTGGTGGATTCCAGAGGCGTGCCGTAGAGGCTGAAGTCAATGTTGGTTTCTTCCTTCCACTTCTGGCAGGCGTCGTTGAGCCGCTGCATCACTGCCAGGGCGAAGGGGGTGGCTTCCGGGTC
>DVGY01000186.1 GCA_018712465.1 Candidatus Egerieicola pullicola
CTTTTAAAAGTCCTAAAATCAAAAAGAAGCCGGTAATGGCTAAGCAATATGCCAACACCTTCATGGGAGAAGGCTGGTTGTCCCCTCGGGACTTTTTCTTTTCTTTGGGTTCGCCCTCCGGTTTGTGCAGAGCCATGCTCATCCTCCTTTACTTTTTGGGATGTTGTCCGTGAGACATCTGCTTCACTCCGGCCACATGGGCGGCAATGGTTCGCCGGTCCTTGACCCGGATCTCGTTGATGGTGTCCACCACTTTGTCCACGTTTACCTTGTTGTTTTCACGGAACAAAGGCTGACGGAAGAACTTTTTCAGCTGCTTCATGGTGACCACCGGAGCGTTGCCGGTGGTGTAAAGCTGGACGTTTTTGGCGGCGTACACTACCAGGCTTTCGATCTTCACCACATACAGGTTTTTCTTTTTCAAATTGTGGCGCAGATTGTCGCAGTGAGTTTTGTTCTGCTTTAAGGGATTGTAGTGCTTGTTTCTGGCTTTGCCGATGACCTGAATCCAGTTTTCATCTTTAGGGCTGCCGTAAATTTCCCCTTGGTCTGCCTTGGTTTCCACCACCAAAATGCCAAAAGGCCCCACCACAATGTGGTCGATCTGAGTAGTGGTATCGTACAGGGGCAGATAGACGTTGTTGAGTAAGGCAAACCCTTTGCTGCGGCAGATGGAGCGGAGTTTGCGGGCCACGGCGGCTTCTCCCCGGCGGCCTTGGGCGGCGTTTCTGGCTTGTTCCCGTTTGCGCTTGATGACTACATACAGCACCACGGCCAAAACCACCACAGCGGCCAGCAGCCAGAGAATGAGTGTCATTTGATCCAAATTAACTTCCTCCCGATCCCGGCAGAACTGCCGGTTTTTCAATTCTTGTCTTTCTCAGTATAACACAAGGGAATAAATTTGAAAAGAATCCCCATACTATTCACGAAAAATTTTCATTCTCCGAAAGGAAGGCAGACACTATGTTGGATAAAATTGCATTGGCGCTGGTGATTATCGGCGGGATCAACTGGGGACTCATTGGCCTGTTCGGCTTTGACTTGGTGGGCTGGCTGTTCGGCGGTCAGGGAGCTATCATTAGCCGGATTATCTTCACCATTGTGGGGATTGCGGCATTGTGGTGCATCTCCCTCTTCTTCCGCAGAAACGACGTGGTATAATGATTGCAAAAGCAATCATTATGGTTCCCGCTTTGCCGCCCAAAAAGCAAGGGCGGAATTTTTCCTTTCCGGGACAGGATTTTCCTGCCCCGGTTTTTCTTGCTCGCCGGCTGTAACTTATGCTATACTGGAAGCAGGAAATTTGAGCCGAAAGGAAGAAACTTCCGATCAGCTCTCGGTGGGGGGATTCCGGCAGCCGTGAAAACTGTAATCGAGGGCAGCAAAGACGGGTATTTAGCCTATATCTTTATATGGTGGAGGGCGCACGTAGCGCAAACTTGAAAGTTTCCTCCGGGGAAATCGCCCGGTATGTGATGGACTCCTTGCAGGTGGAGGAGCACTTTACCGTAGACGACGGCATGATCCATAAGGAAGGGGAATGATTTTATGAAACGTATCGCAAAATTTGAACTTGTCAGCCGGGAGCAGTTCCTCCCCGCTTATCAGGAGGCCTTTGGGGGCGATTCAGCCCAGGCGGAGCAGGCCTATCAATCTTTGAAACTCCCCTGCCGTGCCACTGCCGGCAGCGCCGGGTACGACTTTTTCACCCCTGGTTCGGTGACTCTTGCCCCTGGGGAAACTAAAAAAATTCCCACCGGCATTCGGGCGAAGATGGAACCGGGCTGGGTGCTGCAAATCTTTCCCCGCAGCGGATTGGGCTTCCGTTACCGGCTACAGCTGGATAATACCGTGGGCATCATTGACAGCGACTACTATTTTTCCGACAATGAAGGGCATATTTTCATTAAGGTCACCAACGACTCCAACTCCGGTAAGACTCTCACCCTCTGTCCGGGAGATGGATTTGCCCAAGGAATCTTTTTGGAATACGGCATTACCATGGACGATGACGCCCAGGGCGTGCGCAACGGGGGTTTCGGAAGCACTTCCCGCTAGGGTTCACAAAATGCACATAAAGGAAATACAAATTCGCAACTGTTTCTTCAAGATGCTGTTATTTTTGTTCGGTATACTAAGCATGCGATCTGAAAAGAGCAGCGTTTCCCCAAGACGCTTCGGATCGCAATGACACATGACCCTCTCTTTTCTTTTTCTCCTTTTTTCTCTTTTCTCAAGCAAGAGGCCGCTGGAAGATTCCGGCGGTTTTTTGCTGTTGTCTTTATTTTTTGTCGAAATCAGGAATTTCTTAATTGGAAGGAGATTGGATGGAAAATTGTTTCCATTTTTTCAATCTTTTGCCACATCTTCTCCAAACCCCATTCAAAATCCCGGTGTATACTGACCACAGTTCCAAAAAGCGTGACCGCTTGCGGACATCACTGCCGGGCGCAAAAGAAGCCGCTGTCTTTTGGCAGGCAGACCAAAAATTCCTCCCTGCCGGGAGTTTACATAGAAAAAAGCAGTCGCTCTCAAACAGAACGGCTGCTTTCTTTGTTTGTCGTTTTGATTACAGTAGGGGCTGCATTTCCTTGACCATTCTCTGTTCCAGGTCAATGAGCCGGCCGGCCACTTCCCGGGAAGAAGCGTCAGCCTGGGGATACTGGTTGAGGTACTTGTTCAACGACTTGATCCCCATGTTGCACCCGTCGGTAACCAGTTCGGCGATGGTGGAGTCGGAAGTCTCCATGGCCAATTTCATGTTGGTTTTCATCCAAGACATTCCTTTGGCCATCACAGCCGGTTCTTTGCCGGGTTTGCGGTGCTGACCCAACAGTTGTTCAGTGCGCTGCTGGAGTTCTTCGTGTTCCATCCGGTATTCCTGGAGTTGCTGGCGCAAAGGCTGGGTGGCGCTGTCCATCATATCCCGGATGGAATCTAGCCCCATGCGGATGCCGGCGTCGCATTCCTGGAGCAGGTTTACGGTATCAGGTTGGTTCATGCGGATTCCTCCCAAACTAGTTTTCAGTACAGTCTGCCCTACAGGGGAGAAATTATTCCGCAAAGCCGGAAGAAAAGGGGAAAAACGACGGGGCATTTCACCTTTTTTTCAAATTCCTTCCTTTTCTTGTTCAAAAGATATTCAAAAATTCATGGTACAGTATAACCGTAGCCAAACAGATTGACCCTCTGTTGGTTACTGAAAGGATCACTTTCATTATTCTCCTTTTTTCTCTTTTTTCCAGCAAGGAGCCGTCGGTGCCATCCGGCGGTTTCTTGTTTTTGTCTTTTTTACATTAACTGCTCCAAAATGGCCTGATACAGCAGGGCGGGATTTTCCACAAACCGCTGGGCCGCTTGCTTGGCGGAGGCTTCGTCCGGGGTGTATAGCGTCAGTTCCATGGGACAGTAGTCCTGTTCTTGAAGGGTCAACCGCACTAACACTCCGTTTGGCCCGGGCATTAACGTGTAGCTGGCTGGGTTTTCCACCTGTTCCGGCTGTTTGCAGGCTGCTTCCAATAAAGCCTCCCGTACAGAAGGAGGAAAACTGCTGGACAGTTCCCGTACAGCCTGGGTGCCTTTGGCGGTGAGGGTGAGCACCCCTTCTTCTTCTAAAACCAGGCCCCCCTGGCGCAGTTGGTCTAAACAGCAGCAAAGGGTGAAGTAGTTTACCAATCCAGTGCTCTGTACCGACCGCATCAGACGGCTCAACTCCATCTGCCGGCCGCATTGTTCCAACAGCCAGCAAAGCAGTACCCGCACTGTGGCGGGATCATGGTAGCCGCCCGGTTCTACTCCGGCAAAAATATTCTCCTGCAAAAGAAGGCCCCCTTCCGGTTGGGAAAGTATCAAAACGCTTAATCCCATTATAACAACCTTTCTTTCCCGGCGCAACCGCTTTCCTTGCAATCCTGCCGGTGGGTGTGGTACACTAAATTCAATCAAAGAGAGGAGAGAAATTTCTATGGAGATCGGTATTTCCACTGCTTCTTTCTATCCTACCCTATTGGAGGATGCCTTGGAACAGTTGGTCACCCGGCAGGTTCCGGTGGTGGAGCTGTTTCTCAATACCTTCAGCGAGTTGAATCCTGAGCTGCGGCAGACGGTCCGCGCTTGGTTGGATCGGGGTAGTACCCGTGCCATTTCGGTGCATCCCTTTACCAGTGTGCTGGAATCATCTTTGTTTTTTACCAGCTATCCCCGGCGATTTGAGGATGGGGTGGAGCTGTACCGCCGCTATTTTGATTACGCTGCCCAGATGGGAGCGAAAATTTTGGTATTTCACGGCAATCACCGGAACACCAGCCGTCCGCCGCAGCGTTACTATGAACGGTTTGCCCGGCTACGGCAGGTGGCGAAGGAAATGGGAATTATCCTGGCCCAGGAAAATGTCTTTGCGCATTGCAGCCAAGATTTATCCTTTTTGGTGGAGATGCGCCGTTACCTGAGGGATGAAGTAGAATTTGTACTGGATAATAAACAGGCCCTTCGAGGAGGACAGGATCCCATGGAAATGGCAAAGACCTTGGGAGATCGGGTGGTGCAGCTCCATCTATCCGATTCTGTTCCGGGAAAGGATTGCTTACCGCCAGGAGAGGGGTCCTTTGATTTTCAGCGATACTTTTCTATCTTAAAAGAAAAAGGTTACTCCGGAGATGGAGTGATTGAGCTATATCACAATAGTTATGAGTCTTACCAGCAGATTTTTGCGAGCAGAGAGTATTTGCAAACAGTGGCCGATCAAGTATTTTAGAAGAAAGATAAGCAAATTTTATGGATACTCTTTCAAAATTCAAGAAAATCCGACCTTATTTTTTCAAAACGCTTGACAATCAGGGAAGTTCATGGTAAGATAGCCTACGTTGTCACGGCGAACCGAAAAAAATCAAGCGGTTCTCAAAAAAACTTTGAAAAAAGGGTTTGACAAGATCGAAACGCTGTGATATAATAAATAAGCTGTCCTCGAGAGAGGAAAGCGAGAAATGGATCTTGAAAATTAAACAATGGAAAGGTAAAGTACGC
>DVGY01000187.1 GCA_018712465.1 Candidatus Egerieicola pullicola
TCGAGTCATGGTAACCACAGCTGTGGTGAGTGCTGTTGCGGCGCCGTTGCTGATGTTGCTGCCCAGCAGCAGTTATTGGCTGGGTTGGCTGTTATTGGCATTTTTGGCTGTGGAAATCGGCACCTTTTTTGTCTGCCATATGACGGCGGATTTCCAGCAGCTTTCGGTGACTATCGTTTCTACCTTTTTCTTGGCGGCGGCCTTCGGCAGTTTGGTGCTGCTGCGGGATCTAGCTGGGGTGATCGGCCTCTATTACATCTTATTTTCCTTTATCTGCGCTTGGGTCAGCGATGGCGGCGCCTATTTTGTAGGATGTGCCTTTGGAAAACATAAAATGTGCCCTCGAATCAGTCCCAAAAAAACCTGGGAAGGTTTGGCTGGCGGCTTAATCATTGGGGTAGGGGCAGTTTGCTTGTTCAGTTGGATTTTTTCCCTGTTTGTTTCGGTGAATGTCAATTATCCCATGGTAATTTTGGTCGGCGTATTGGGTTCGCTGTTATCGGTTTTCGGTGACCTTTGTGCTTCGGTGATGAAACGTCATGCCAATATTAAGGATTTCGGAAACCTAATCCCCGGCCATGGCGGCATTTTGGACCGATTTGACAGTATGCTGTTTTTGTCCCCCTTCCTGTGCCTGGTGATGGGATTAGGCGGTGTGATTGCGTTGGTGTAACGCAGTTTGTTGAAAGAAAAGAGTTGTGCCCTGAAACAGAGAAAGTTCCTTTGTTTGAGGGCATATTCTTTTGCAGGGTTTTACGATAGCCGGGGCCAAGAAGGGAGATTCCTGGAGAAGCCCTTGCAGTACCTGGGGTTTTCGGCTATAATATTTGTAGTAATCAGGCTGTGCTTCTGGGACAAAATCCCCCATATTCCAGCAGCACAGTCTACCTGTCCGGCATTTTTATTGCCCTTTCAGCAATTCTTTGCAATTGTGGAAGGGGAAGAGAAGGAGGCTAGCAGATGACACAAAAAATCTCCGTTTTGGGCTCCACTGGCTCCATCGGCACCCAAAGTTTGCAGGTGTGCAAACTACAGGGCTACTCGGTTTGCGGATTGGCAGCCAATCGAAATATCACCTTGTTAGAACAACAGGCTCGGGAATTTTCTCCTCGAAAGGTCTGTATTTATGATCAAAATCTGTATTCTCAGTTGAAAATTGCTTTGGCAGACACCCAGGTGGAGGTGGTCTGCGGTATGGAAGGACTACTAGAATTGGCCTCTTTGGAAGAAGCGGATACGGTGCTGAATTCTGTGGTGGGGATGATCGGTTTAACTCCCACTCTTCGCGCCATTGAAGCAGGAAAAAAGGTGGCTTTGGCCAATAAGGAAACGTTGGTCACCGGTGGTAAGCTGGTGACTCGGGCGGTGGAGCAGCACCACACCGCCCTTCTTCCGGTGGACAGCGAGCATTCTGCGATTTTCCAATGTCTTCAGGGCAATCAGCAAAATTCCATTAAAAAGATTCTGCTCACTGCATCCGGCGGCCCTTTTTACGGGAAAACCAAGGGACAGCTTCGCGAAATCCGTCCCGCTGATGCATTAAAACATCCCAACTGGGATATGGGTGCAAAAATTACCATCGACAGTGCTACGATGATGAATAAGGGGTTAGAGTTTATGGAAGCCATGTGGCTGTTTGATCTGGAGCCGGAACAGATCCAGGTGGTAGTGCACCGGGAAAGCGTGGTGCACTCTGCGGTGATGTTTGCAGATAATTCAGTCATCGCCCAGTTAGGAAACCCCGATATGCGGATCCCCATTCAATATGCATTGACCTATCCGGAGCGAAAGCCTTCTCCTGCGCAAGAATTGGATCTCTTCGCTTACGGCGCCCTGCACTTTGCCCGACCGGATTTAGAAACCTTCGACTGTTTGGCCTGCTGCATTGAAGCCATCCGCCGGGGTGGGCTGTATCCCACCATTGTCAACGGCGCCAACGAGCAGGCAGTAGCCCTGTTTTTGCAGGAAAAGATCGGCTTTTTGCAGATCGGAGAATTGGTGCGCCAGGCCTTGGATGGGGTGCCTGCCAAGCATGAATTTACGGTAGAGGACATAATCATGACTGACCGGGCCGCCCGGGAATTTGTCCGCAGCCGCGTCTGCTAAAGGGGAGTGTCCATGCTGCTGACCATCCTGTTGACCATATTAATTTTCGGGGTGATTATCACCATTCATGAACTGGGTCATTTTTGTGCCGCCCGGGCATTTGGGGTAAACATTCTGGAGTTTTCCATTGGCATGGGGCCGAAACTGGCATCCCTCCGGCGAAAAAAGCCCCCCAAACTGGGGAAAGTCCGCACCCTTTACACCATCCGTCTGCTGCCCATTGGCGGTTTTGTACAGATGGAAGGGGAGGAGTCTCCGGAGGAAGGGGAAAATTCCTACTCTCAAAAGCGCCCTTGGCAGCGGCTGATTATTTTGGCTGCTGGGATTATAATGAATCTGGTGCTGGGATTTGTGATTCTGTTTGGACTGTACGGATTCCAGGACTATATCCCCACCAATACAGTGGCACAGTTCGCCCAAGGCGCTACCAGTTCTCAAACTGGGTTGAAGGCGGAGGATACCATCCTTTCCATTGACGGTTCCCCGGTGTTTACCGAAACAGACGTTGCCATGCTGCTGATGTCCGCCACCGATGGAAAGGCAGATATTACCGTTTCCCGGAATGGGGAGCAGGTGGAGCTCACCGACGTTCAGTTTCCTCTGGTAGAAAACCAGGATGGAACCAGTTCCATCGCCTTGGATTTTTCGCTTTACTCCCGTCCCAATCACTTTTTCAATGCAGTGGAGTACACCGCTAAGAAATTCTGCACTCTGACGGTGATGATCTGGAGAAGCCTAGGTATGCTCTTTACTGGGCAGGTAGGGATTACCGAGCTTTCCGGTCCCATTGGGGTGGGTCAGGTGGTGGGGCAGACTCTGAGTTACGGCGCCAGTGGAATTCTGTTGCTCACTGCCTTTTTGACCATCAATATAGGTATTTTTAATTTTCTCCCCATCCCGGCGCTGGATGGATGCCAGTTGCTGTTTGTACTCATTGAACTGATTATTCGTCGTCCCATTCCTCAGAAATACACCTCGGTGATCAACACCATTGGATTGGTGTTTCTTTTGGCCCTGATGATTTTCATCAGCTGTAAGGATTTGCTGGGCCTGTTTGGGT
>DVGY01000188.1 GCA_018712465.1 Candidatus Egerieicola pullicola
CGGTAAGTCCTCGGCTGTTGTGCACCTGGCTGTACCGGCTGAAAGCCGATTTTACCCGAATCTGCGCCCAAACGGAAATCAGCAAAGCCGGGACCACCAGGACCAGGTAATAGTAAGTGCTGTCCCAGTACACATCAAAAAAGCCCATGGTAACACTCCTTTTGTGTCAGCGTGCAAAGAAATCCCTTGCATATCAATGGTATCGTTAGTCCATTCCATTCCGGGATGCCAAAAAGTACTTTTGACCGGATCACTCCAACTTTGTCCCCGGAGCAATGGGGTGCCCGTTGAGGAAAGCGGCATCGGTCATAGGCTTTTTGCCTTGGGGCTGCACCAAACTCAGATGCACCCCGCTGCCATCCCCGCAGGCCACCAGCAGTTTCTTACCCTGAACTGTGATTTCTCCCGGCTGGCCGGGGACCTGCTCCACCCACTCTGAGCGGAGAATCTTCAAGGTGCTCCCTTCCAGCTTGGCAGTGGCACAGGGCCAGTCTGCCAGGCCGCAGATCTGATGATGAATCGCCTTCCCCGGTTTGGTAAAGTCCAGAGGAGACAGGCTTTTATCCAGCATGGGGGCGTAACAGGAAAGGGCATCGTCCTGCTTTTGACGAGGCACATTGCCCTGTTCCACCAGCTTTAAGGTGTCCAGCAACACCTGAGCGCCCAGATGACTGAGCCGCATTTGCAGTTCACTGGCGGTTTCGTTTTCTCCAATGGGGGTAGATGCTTTTAAAATCATATCCCCGGTATCCAGTCCCTGCTCCATATACATGGAGGTAACCCCGGTTTCCTTTTCGCCGTTGAGCACGCTCCACTGAATGGGGCCGGCTCCACGGTACTTGGGCAACAGGGAAGCATGGATATTGATGCAGCCGAATTGGGGCAGCTCCAAAATCTCTTTGGGCAGAATCTTTCCGTAGGCCACCACAATAATCACTTCCGGCTCCCAAGCGGAAAGCTGCTCCAGCACTCCCGATTCCTTCATCTTCTGAGGCTGGAATACTGGAATACTGTATTCCAGTGCCCGCACCTTTACCGGAGGCGGGGTAAGCTTCATTTTCCGGCCCTGGGGCTTATCCGGCTGCGTTACCACACCGGTGACGTCATAGCCGCCCTCCACCAGAGCTTCCAGACAGGGCACCGCAAACTCCGGGGTGCCCATAAATACAACCTTCATTGGTTTTCTTCCTTCCCAATCAGGGGGATTAGTCCTCCACCTGCACCATTTCCACTACTTTATCCTTGAACATAATGCCGTCCAAGTGGTCGATTTCATGGCAGAAGGCCCGGGCCAACAGGTCGGTGCCCACATATTCCACCGGATCGCCGAAACGATTTTGCGCTTCCACCTTCACCCGGGCAGGGCGCTTCACCTTGCCATACTCTCCGGGGCAGGACAAACAGCCTTCCACCTCCAGCTGGTTTCCCTTGCTCATGACGATTTTGGGATTCACCAGCTCAATGAGACCTTCTCCGGTATCAATCACCACCGCCCGGCGAAGGATCCCCACCTGAGGTGCGGCCAGGCCCACTCCATCGGCGTGGTACATGGTTTCCGCCATATCATCCAGCAGCTGCCACAACCGTTCATTAAAATCGGTGACCGGGCGGCACACCTTATGAAGGATTTCCTCTTTTTCCAGATAAATTTTCCGAAGTGCCATTGTGCCTATGCTTCCTTTCTTCCGTAGAATGGATTCTTCCATTCCCTTTATGCTTCCACAGCGCCGTTAAAATCCACCGTCACGGTAACTCCCCGGAATCGTTTGTCCTTGCCGGACCGTTCCAAAGCATCCCGCAAAAACCGGCGGAAGGGCGCCTGATTATGACATTTGAGTAAAATCTGTAACCGGTACCGGTTTTGCAGCCGGTACACCCGCCTTTGCATGGGCCCCAGAGCTTTGAACGCCACCCCGGGATGGTTGGAAACCGTCTCTTTCAGCAGCTCCATCATCGCCAGAGCCCCGGAGCGGACGATTTGTTCCTTCTGGGCAGAGAAGCCCACCACACAAAGGTCACAGAAAGGGGGATAGAGCAGCAGTTTCCGAGCGGCAATTTCTTCCCGGTAAAAGCCCTCAAAATCCTGATTGGCGCCGTACTGCACCACCGGATGATCCGGCTGATAGGACTGCAAAAACGCCCGACCCGGCTTGCCGGCCCGTCCGCTCCGTCCTACCACCTGCGTCAGCAGATCGAACACCCGCTCTGCTCCCCGGAAATCCGGGGCGTACAGTCCTTGATCGGCATTGAGCACCCCCACCAAAGTCACCTGGGGAAAATCCAAACCTTTGGCAATCATCTGGGTGCCCAGGAGGATGTCGTACTCCTGCCGCTGAAAGGCGGCCAATGCTTCTTCCAGAGAATAGCGGGCAGAGGTAGCGTCGGTGTCCAACCGCAGCAGCCGGGCTTCGGGAAAGAGATTGGCCAGCTCCTCTTCCAGTTTTTGAGTGCCTGCCCCGGAGAGCCGCAGTCGGTCGCTGCCGCAGCTGGGACAACGGGATTGGGGCCGAACCGAGTAGCCGCAGTAATGACACATCATCCGGCCGTTATCCTTATGATAGGTCAAGGGGACGTCACAGTTGGGGCAGTTTACCGCTTTTCCGCAATCTTCACAGCGGCTGACGGTGTAGTAACCCCGGCGGTTGAACAGCAGGATGGTCTGCTCCTTCCGCTCCAGGTTGATGCGGATCTGCTGGGCCAGGATTCGGCTGACCGAACCGGTGTTGCCCTGCATCAGCTCCTGCTTTTGATCCACCAGGTATACCTGAGGCAGCACCGAACCGGTATACCGCTCCTTTAAGGTGAACAGGTGATAAATCCCCTTTTGAGCGTAGTAGTAGCTCTCTACACTGGGAGTGGCACTGCCCAACAGCACCAGACAATTCTGCTGTGCTGCCCGAAACTTAGCTACCTCCCTGGCGTGATACCGGGGCGCGTAGTCGCTGCTTTTATAGCTGGCCTCTCCTTCTTCATCCAGGATAATCACTCCTAGGTTGGAAAAGGGAAGAAACACAGCGCTGCGGGTGCCAATCCCCACATCCGCCCGGCCTTCCTGCACCCGGCGGTATTCATCCAACTGTTCCCCTTGGCTGAGCCCAGAGTGCATCAGTGCCACCCGGTTCCCATAACAGCTTTGAAACCGCTGGACCATTTGCGGGGTGAGGCTGATTTCCGGCACCAGAAGCAGGGCTTGCTTACCCTGGCTCAAGGCATGGTGAATCAGCTTTTGGTAAATCAAGGTCTTACCGGACCCGGTGACTCCATAGAGCAGCGCCGCTTGGGGAGCAGGATCCTCCATCCATTCTTTCAATCCTTGGAATACCTGCTGCTGGGCGGGGCTGAGAACAACATCCTCTGGGTTGGGATACTGTTCCCGGCGGGTTTTAGGAATCCGGTCAATCCGCTTTTCGTAGCGGATGGCGGCGCCCTTTTGTTCCAGCCCTTTGAGCACCACCGAGGTTACGCCGCAGAAATAGAGGATCTCCCCTTCTGCTGCACCCTCCATGGGACGAAGAAATTCCGCCACCGCCTTTTGCTTAGGCGAAAGAGAAAATTCTTCCGGGTGTTCCAGATACCGCCGGGTAAGGCGAAGCATTTTTTGGGTTTTATCCCCCACCTTCCGGCGGGTGATTCCCAACTGCTCTACCAGTCCCAAAGCAATCAGCTCTTCCATCGCCGGATCCTGCTGTGCCAACTGAGCCAGCACCAGTTTATCCAGCTGTTCCGGCGTTTCGGCCTGACGCAGCCGGGAAAGCAAAGCCTGCTGAGGCTGGGTGAGATCTTCCCCCTGGGACTGCAGGGCGGGAGCAGTCAAACGGTACTGCCGCTGGACCAACAAGGTCATAGCTCGGGGCAGTATAGCCCGGACGCACTCGAACACCGGCGTAAAGGTGCGCTTGGACAGAAACAAGGCCAATTCCCGCTGGCGCTGATCCAATACCGGCGCTTCATCCAGCAGTTCCAACACAGCTTTCATACCCGGTACAGGAAGCTGCTGCTCCACCGCCCAGACCATCCCCTGGCGGCGGGCATTCCCTGCCCCAAAGGGCGCCAGCACCCGGCAGCCAGGCTTCGCCTCCATCTCCGCAGGGAGAAGGTAGGTAAAGGGTTTGTCAAAGGTAAATGCGGTTTTTTCCAGGTATACCTGGACCACAGTAACCGGCTCCATTAGGCCGGATCCCCCAACAGCTTATCCAACAGGGCAGCAGCGCAGTCCTCCTTGGACATGAGGGGAAGAGCTTCCTCCCAGTCCGGGCCGATAAGGGTCAGGCAGTTGGTGTCCACCCCAAATCCCGCACCTGGCTGAGTCAAGCTGTTGGCGGCGATGAGGTCCGCTTTTTTCTTTTCCAGCTTCTTGCGGGAATTTTCCAGCAGATTTTCCGTTTCCATGGAAAAGCCACAGAGGCGCTGGCCTTGCTTTTTATGTTCCCCCAGCCAAGCCAAGATATCCTGGGTAGAGACTAAGGACAGGCTGCGCTGGGACTGGCCATCTTTTTTGATTTTCTGGGCGGCGGTGTGCTCCGGCGTAAAGTCCGCCACTGCGGCAGAGAGGACAAACCCGTCCTGATCCTGCCAATGCCGCTGCACCGCTTCCATCATGTCGGCGGCGGAAGTGACGGACATCCGGCGCACCCCCACGGGACAATCCAGTGCGGTGACACCGCTGACCAAAGTAACCTCTGCCCCACGCTGCCAGGCAATCTGAGCTACGGCGTAACCCATTTTACCGGTAGAGTGGTTGGTGAGAAACCGCACCGGATCCACCGCTTCCCGAGTCGCCCCGGCGGTGACCAGCACCCGCTTGCCCGCCAAATCCTGGAGAGTCAACGCTTTTTTCACCCAGCGGTACAGGGTTTC
>DVGY01000015.1 GCA_018712465.1 Candidatus Egerieicola pullicola
TGAGAACCGATCGCTGCCATACAGTTTTCCTTTAGCGGAGTTTTCCCCGGAACACCGGTGTCAGGGGTTTGTAGAGGAAGAACACCACAATCCCGCTGAGCAGACCCTTCACCAGAGTAAAGGGAGCGTTAAAGACGCACAGGCACTGGAGCAAATCCCCTGCTCCCGGCCAGATGGCCCGGTACATACCCAGAATCACTTCTTCCGGCATAAAGTTCATGTACATGGGATAGCTGATGAAGTAATTGACAGGAATGCTGACCAGCGCCATAAACACAGCCCCGGCCACAGCCGCCAGCACGGCTCCAGCGCGGTTTTGCATCTTTTTGTAAATCAGCCCTGCGGGAATCATCATGGCAGCCCCCATGAGGAAGTTACACAGTTCCCCCACTCCGGCAGTGGTGGTGAAGATCAGGTTCACCAAGTTTTTCACCAAGCAGACCACAATCCCTTCCACCGGCCCCAGGGTAAAGGCCGCCAGCAGAGCGGGCAGCTCCGACAGGTCCATCTTAATAAAGCTGGGCATCAGAGGCACCGGAAAACTGAGGAACATCAGCACGGTGGCCACGGCCGCCAGCATTGCGCAGATGGCAATGTTTCGAACGCTGAAATGATAACTGCGGTGGGGTTGTACATTTGCTAACATAATACCTTCTCCTTTTGGTCGCTGGGGCAGTCTCGCTGCTGGTTTTGCCCCATGAAAAAAGCCTGCCGCCGATTTTTGGCAACAGGACTGCTAATGAGAAAAACCGGACCCGATGCACCGCTTCCAGAAACCTTCCTTGGCAGCGATCCCTGAGGATGCGACAGGTGAAACAGTTCTTCTTTCATCCGGACTATACCGTTGGTCGGGGAGTTGCACCCCATCGGCCGAGGAAACCTCGGTTCGCGGACTATACCGCCAGTCAAGAATTGCAGCCCGAAGGCCGCTCACTTTGCCCTGAAGAATTGGGAGAATGGCTGGTTCTTCTCAATCCTTGATTTGGTTGTAGCTATAGTATATGCCAAGAAAAACAATTTGTCAAGAGGAAACAAAAAGCGTGCCTCCCTGTCTGGAAAAGGCACGCAAACAGCATGGATTCTTTTTTGCCCCACAACGTCGTTAAAACAGAGTGGCCTGGGTGTCCTCTTCCTTCAGCAGAGCCCCGGCGGCAGGAAGGGTCTTGGCGCGGTAACGGTGTTCCTGGCTCAGGCTGCCGGGAGTGTAGGGCTGCACCGAAGCGATCTTCTGGTTCTTCTTCAAGCTCAGCACCATGATTCCCTGGGTGTCCCGGGTGGTTTTTTCCGGGATCAGGTCAGAATGCACCAGCAGTACCCGGCGGCCGGTGGTGGTGATCTGGAACTCCTGCCCTTCCGTGATCTGGAAAGCAGCTTCCAGCCCGAACTTGGCGCAGTAAGCATTGGCCAGCTTTTTCCGCTTGGTCTTGGTTTCGTAGGCGGTCAGCGGCACCTTAGATACCCGTCCGTTGTCGAAGAAGAACAGCATATCCCCGGCATAATCCTTGGTCACCGCCATAGCCACCACCCGCTCTCCTTCCTCAAAGCCCAAGTCCCCCGCCACATAGTTGCCCATGAGGCTGACCTTGGTATCTGGGAATTCGTAGGCAAAGGATTTGTACACCTGCTGATGATCGGTAAAGAACAACAGGTGAGCGTCGGCAGTAGACTCAATGTGCTGAAGGATTTCGTCTCCTTCCTTGAGCTTGTGCTCTCCGCTCATCCGCAACGATTGAGGAGTGACTTTTTTGAAGTACCCTTCCTTAGTCAAGAACAGATGAACGGCGTAATCCGGGTGTTCCTCCAACTCCCCTTCCGCTTCCTGGGCGTCAAAGAGGAACTGGGTTTTCCGAGGCTGTCCGTATTCCTTGGCCACCTGCTTCAGTTCCTGGATAATAACCCCCTGGATCTTCTTTTTGCTGGACAGGGTGTCTTCCATTTTGGCAATGTCCTCCCGAAGCTGGTCTACCTCGGCGGTTCGTTTCAGGATATATTCCCGGTTCAAATGCCGCAGCTTAATCTCCGCCACATACTCCGCCTGAACCTGGTCGATGCCGAAACCGATCATCAGGTTGGGCACCACTTCGGTTTCTTCTTCCGTTTGACGGACAATGCGAATGGCTTTATCAATGTCCAGCAGGATCAGCTGCAAGCCTTCCAACAGATGGAGTTTTTCCTTTTTCTTGGTGAGCTCAAAGTAGATCCGCCGCTTGACGCACTCGGTGCGGAAGGCTACCCATTCCTGCAAAATCTCCCGCACCCCCATGACCTTGGGACTGCCGGCAATCAGAATGTTGAAGTTGGCGGAAAAGCTGTCCTGGAGAGGGGTGGACTTAAACAGCTTCAGCATGAGTTTGTCCGGGTCGGTACCCCGCTTTAAATCCAAGGTGAGCTTTAAACCGCTGCGGTCGGTTTCGTCCCGCATATCGGAGATCTCTTTCAGCCGTCCCGCCTTTACCAGATCCACGATCTTATCCATAATGGCCTCCACCGTGGTGGTGGGGGGAATCTGCAAAATATCAATGCAGTTCGCCGAGGCGTCGTAACGATACTTGGCCCGGATCTTCACGCTTCCCCGTCCGGTGCGGTAAATCTGATCCAATGCAGCCTTGTCGTGCACCAGATAGCCGCCTCCTGGAAAATCAGGGCCCAGCAACGTTTGATGCAGGTCGCACTCCGGATCCCGAATCAGGGCAATGGTGGTGTCGCAGATTTCCTTCAAGTTAAAGGAACAGATATTGCTGGCCATGGAAACGGCGATACCTACATTGAAGTTCACCAGCACCGAAGGGAACCGGGCGGGGAGCAGAGTAGGCTCGGTGGTGGTATTGTCGTAGTTGGGAACGAAATCCACCGTATCCTTGTCAATGTCCTCAAACAGTTCCTTGCAGATAGGTTCCAGCTTGGCTTCGGTGTACCGGCTGGCGGCGTAGGCCATGTCCCGGGAAAAAGCCTTGCCGAAATTCCCCTTGCTGTCCACATAGGGATGGAGCAGACTTTCGTTGCCCCGACTCAGCCGCACCATGGTTTCGTAGATGGCGGCGTCCCCGTGAGGGTTCAGGCGCATCGTCTGGCCCACAATGTTGGCAGACTTGGTGCGCTGGCCGGTAAGCAGCCCCATTTTGTACATAGTATAGAGAATCTTCCGGTGGCTGGGCTTAAAGCCGTCGATCTCCGGCAGCGCTCGGGAGATGATGACGCTCATAGCGTAGGGCATATAGTTTTGTTCGATGGTTTGGGTAATGGGCTGGTCCAGCACACTTCCCGCTCCTTCGATTTCCGCCGTCATAGCGGAGGCCGGTTTCTTTTCCGGCTGGGATTTTTTTCTTGGCATTCTGGTTCTCCCTTGCATGAAATTCCACGTATCAAACACACCCCTGCCAGAACACGGCAAGGGAACATCGCATACCAAACGCAGAACGGGACAAAGCTGAAACCAGCCTGTCCTGATTGCTGGGATGACCCAATGGTTCATCCATCAGCAAAGGAATTTTGCGTCTTAGGAAATATCCGCCAATTCCAGGTACTCCTGCCCGTGCTGGGCAATAAAGTCCTTCCGTCCTTGGAGGTTATCTCCCAGCATGAGATCAAACATAGCGGCGGTGCGCTGGGCGTCCTCCGCCTCCACACGGATCAGCCGGCGGGTTGCCGGATTCATGGTGGTCATCCACATCATATCCGGGTCGTTTTCGCCCAAACCTTTGCTCCGCTGGAGGGTGAATTTTTTCCCTTCCAGCTTTTTCAGCACCTCTGCCTTTTCCTTTTCGGTGTAGGCAAAGTAGGTCTTGTCCTTGGCAGTGATCTCAAAGAGAGGAGACTCGGCGATATACACATATCCTTCCCGGATCAGAGTGGGGGTAAGCCGGTAAAGCATGGTGAGGATCAGGGTGCGGATCTGGTAGCCGTCCACGTCGGCATCGGTGCAGATCACCACCTTGCTCCAACGGAGCTTGCTCAGATCAAAGGTGGACAGATCCTTATTTTTGCTGCTCTTCACTTCCACCCCGCAGCCCAACACCTTAATCAGATCGGTGATGATCTCGTTTTTAAACACCTTGGCGTAGTCCGCTTTCAGGCAGTTTAAAATCTTGCCCCGTACCGGGATCACCGCCTGAAACTCCGCATCCCGGCCCTGTTTGACGGAGCCCAAAGCGGAATCTCCTTCCACAATATACAGTTCCCGCCGGGACAGGTCCTTGCTGCGGCAGTCCACAAACTTTGCCACCCGATTGGCCATGTCCACCTTGTCGGAAAGGGTCTTTTTCAGATTCAGCCGGGTTTTTTCCGCATTTTCCCGGCTGCGCTTGTTAATCAACACCTGCTCTACGATTTTGGCCGCTTCCTCCGGCTTTTCCAAAAACCAGACTTCCATTTGGTGCTTTAAAAAGTCGGTCATGGCCTCGTAGATGAACTTGTTGTTAATGGCCTTTTTGGTTTGGTTTTCGTAGCTGGTTTGGGTGGAGAAGGAGGAACTCACCAGCACCAAACACTCTTCCACGTCGGCAAAGGTGATTTTGCTTTCATTTTTATTGTACTTGCCGTTTTGCTTGCAGTAACTGTCCAGTTGGCTGACGAAAGCCTGGTGCACTGCCCGGTCCGGGCTGCCGCCGTGCTCCAACCAGGAGGAGTTGTGATAGTATTCCAGCAGCTTTACCCGGTTGGAAAAGGCCACCGCCACACTGAGTTTTACCCGGTAATCCTTCTTGTCCTCCCGGTCCCGGCCGGTGCGCTCGGTTTCCCAATACTGCACCCCCGTTAAGCCCTGGTCCCCCAGCACCTCCTTGACGTAGTCGGTGATGCCGTCCTGATAGAGGAAATCCTGGCTGGTAAAGCCTTCCGGTGTTTCCACCTTTAAGGTAAACACCAAGCCCTTGTTGACAATGGCCTGGCGGCGGAGCACATCCTGGTAATATTCCAAGGGGATGTCGATGTCGGTGAATACCTCCAGATCCGGCCGCCAATGGATTCGGCTGCCGGTGGACTTGTAGCGGTAGGGCTGCTTTTCAAAGGAGACATTTTCCCCTTTTTCAAACCGAAGGGTGTACTTCTGTTTGTCCCGGTGGATCTCCACTTCCATATATTCACTGGAGTACTGGGTGGCGCAG